>NZ_JAUXZW010000407.1 GCF_030693805.1 Phenylobacterium sp. | reverse complement strand
CACGCGTTCGTCCTGGAAGGCCGCGCCGACTCCAAGTGGCCGGCCGACCTGTATCTGGAAGGCTCCGACCAGCATCGCGGCTGGTTCCAGTCCTCGCTGCTGGAAAGCTCGGCGACTCGCGGCCGTGCGCCCTATGACGCGGTTCTCACCCACGGCTTCATCCTCGACGAGAAGGGGGAGAAGATGTCCAAGTCCAGCGGCAACACCACCGACCCGCAGTCGGTGATCAAGGACTCGGGCGCCGAGATCCTGCGCCTGTGGGCCAGCATGATCGACTACTCGGAGGACTCGCGGATCGGCAAAACGATCCTGCAGACCACCACCGACGCCTACCGCAAGCTGCGCAACACCGTGCGTTACCTGCTGGGCGCGCTGGACGGCTTCTCCGACGCCGAGCGGGTCGAGCTTGGCGACATGCCGCCGCTGGAACGCTTCGTGCTGCATCGCCTGCACGCGCTCGACGGCCAGGTGCGCGCAGCCTACGAGACGTATCTTTTCCAGGACGCCATCCGGCCAATCACCGAGTTCTGCCAGAACGAGCTGTCGGCGCTGTTCTTCGACATCCGCCGCGACGCCCTCTACTGCGACCAGCCCAGCTCGCTACGCAGGCGGGCGGCGCGCACGGTCATGGACCTGGTGTTCGAACGCCTGACCATCTGGCTGGCCCCGCTGATCCCCTTCACCATGGAGGAGGCGTGGACGACACGCTTCCCCGACGCGGACTCCAACTGCCTGCGGGTGTTTCCCGAGACGCCGTCCGCCTGGCGCGACGAGGCCGAAGCCGCCCGCTGGGACGCCGCCCTCGCTGTACGCCGGGTGGTCACCGGCGCCCTCGAGGTCGCCCGGCGCGAGAAGCTGATCGGCTCCAACCTGGACGCCGCGGTCGACGTCTTCGTCACCGATGCAGCCTTCGCCTGGCCGTTCGGCGAAGCCCTGCCGCTGGAGGACGTGATGATCACCAGCGCCGCCAGCCTGACCGTCGGGCAGGGTGGACCGGCGGAAGCCTTCCGCCTCGCCGAGACGCCCGGCGTCGCGGTGGCCGTGCGCCGCGCTGAAGGCGCCAAGTGCGCTCGGTCGTGGAAGATCTCGACCGAGGTCGGAGCCGACCCGCGCTATCCGGAGCTGACGCCTCGCGACGCCGCCGCGGTGGCGGAATGGGACGCACGCCACGCCGGCGGAGCTGAAGCTTGAGCGAACCTGGCTTGAATGCGCCGGTGAGCCGTTACGGCTGGCAGGCCTATATTCTGGCGACCGCCGTCCTGGCGCTGGACCAGGCGGTGAAGCACTGGGTGCTGAACGGCTTGAACCTCGGCGCGCTGGGCGCGGTGCAGGTCGCGGGCCCCCTGCATCTGACGCTGGTCTGGAACCGGGGCGTCAGCTTCGGCCTGTTCCACGCCGATCGCGAGTTGATGCGCTGGGCGCTGGCCGCGTTCTCGCTGATCGTTGCGGTCGTGCTGGTGGTGTGGGCCAGACGGTCCGAACGCTCGATCGTCGGCGCGGGCCTGGGGCTGATCATCGGCGGGGCGATCGGCAACGCCGTCGACCGCGTCCGCTTCGGCGCGGTGGTCGACTTCATCGATGTCAGCCGGCTGTATTTCCCCTGGGTGTTCAATGTCGCCGACGCGGCGATCACCGTCGGCGTAGGCTTGCTGCTGCTCGACAGCGTGCGCAAAGAGCGCACCGCGCCCTAAGGCGTGGCGTGCGGCGGGCGATTGCGCTATTTGCTCGTGATTAACGGCCAGGGGGCCAAGCGGAGCTTCAAGTACATGAGCGTCAACCGACTGTGCGTCGCGCTCGCCCTGGTCGCGGCGACCGGGCTCGCCGGCTGCGGAACCACCAAGCGCGCGCTGGGCATGACCAAGGTCACGCCCGACGAATTCCGCGTGGTGACCAAGGCCCCCCTCGTCGTGCCGCCGGACTATTCGCTGCGCCCGCCGGCGCCTGGCGAGCCGCGCCCGCAGGAACTGCGCCCGGAAAGCGCCGCTCGCACCGCCCTGCTGGGCGCGCGCGAGGCCGAGAGCCGCTCCGACGGCGAGAAGATGCTGGTCGCCAAGGCCGGCGCCGAGAAGGCCGACCCGCTGATCCGCTACGTGGTCGACGACGAGTTCGGCGACCTGGCGCACAAGGACAAGAGCTTCGCCGACAAGGTGATGTTCTGGCGTTCGGACAAGAGCGCGCCAGCACCGGCCGGCGTCGGCGACGACGCGGCGTCTCCCGTGGACGCCGCGGCCGAGGAAGAGCGCATCAAGAAGATCACCGGCGGCAAGCCCGTGGTCATCCAGCGCGAACAGGGCCCCCGCCTGAAGCTGCCGGGCCTCTAGGCGCCGACACGGCTTACAACTCGCCCGGCGTCCTGATCTCGAAACCCTGGCCACGCAGGCGGTCGAGCACGCCGCCCTGGCTGAGCAGCGGGCGCAGCTGCACCACCGCGATCGCGTGCCCAGGCGTGCGCAGCGCGCGCGCGATGGCGGCGACCTGATCGGCCTTGGTGCGCGCGTCGAAGGCCGCGGCTCCCGGCGCGCCGGCCAGGCACTGCTCGTAGCTGCGCTCGGCGGCCAGCGCCCCGCGCACGTCGCCGACGGCCCATGCGCGGGCCGCCTCGCGCACGCCCGCCGGCCCGGATTCGGCCTCCACCAGCGCCTGGTCGAAGCACACCCGGCCCGCAGCCGCCGGCGTACGCGCCACCGCGCTCAGCAGCGGACCGAGGTCGTAGGTCTTCTGCTCGACCGGGACCTTGGCCTGCTGGGCCAGCAGGCGGATCAGCTTGGTCGGGTCGGTGTCAGTGAGCCTGGCCTGTTCGCGGTAGTCGCCGATCAGCCGCAGGCCGGCGGCGAGCGCATTGCGGGTGCCATAGCGATCGGCCGGCTGACCCAGCCTCCCCCGCACCGCGGCGAAACGCGCGCGGGTCGGCGCATCCAGCGTGTCCTCGAACGGGGTGCGGGACTTCAGCCGCGCATAGCTGACCAACGCCAGCGGCGCGCCGATCAGCTTAACCCGCAACGGGCGGAACGGCAGGATCACCACGTTTGCGCCCTGCAGCCGCCGGTCGAACACGCCCCGATCCCACTGCATCTGCCGGGGCGCGAGCGATGGCACGCCGAGGACATAGACGGTGGTGTCGGCGTCTGAGACGCGCCACCACGCCGGCCCCGGCAAGCGCCCGGTGACCACCAGCTCCTCGACCAACACCGCGTCCGGATCGGACGCCGCCCCTTGCGTCGACGTGAGCGGAGCCTGTGCGGCCGCGCCCAGGCCGAGGCTCAACGCGACGCCAGCGGCGATCAGCGAGAGAGGATGCGGCGCCGGCTTGCGCGTCATATGTCCAACCCTGCCCCCACGGCCATGGAATCGGCTAATGATGGGGCTCTCTTCCAGGCCAGACCATGACCATCCGCCGCCTTCCGCCGCACGCCGTCAACCGCATCGCCGCCGGCGAGGTGGTCGAACGCCCGGCAAGCGTGGTCAAGGAGCTGGTGGAGAACGCGCTCGACGCCGGCGCGACCCAGATCGAGGTGCAGATCGACGCCGGCGGCCTGGCGCGCATCCTCGTCGGCGACGACGGCTCCGGCATCGGGCCGGAGGAACTGCCGCTGGCGATCGAGCGTCACGCGACGTCGAAGCTCACTCCTGACGACGCCGGCGACATCGACCTGCTGCGCATTTCCACGCTCGGGTTCCGCGGCGAGGCCCTGCCCTCTATCGGCTCTGTGGCCAGGCTGTCGATCGCCAGCCGCGCCCGGGGTCGCGCCGAGGCGCACGCCATCCAGGTCGACGCCGGAGAAGCCCAGGCCGTGGCCCCCGCCGCCTTCCCCGGTCCCCACGGCGCCCGGGTCGAGGTCCGCGACCTGTTCTACGCCACGCCCGCGCGGCTGAAGTTCATGAAGTCCGAGCGCGCCGAAGCGACCGCGATCACCGAGGAGCTGAAACGCCAGGCGATGGCGCGGCCGACCGCGGCCTTCACGCTCGACATCGATGGCCGCCGTGCGCTGCGCCTGCCCGCCGAAGCCGCAGGCGATTCGGGGCGCCTCGCGCGGCTGTCGGCGGTGATGGGCCGGGAGTTCTCCGACAACGCCATCGCCCTGGACCATGAGCGCGAGGGCGTGCGGCTCACCGGGTTCGCCGGCCTGCCCACCTATAACCGCGGCAACGCCGCCCACCAGCACCTGTTCGTCAATGGCCGGCCGGTTCGCGACCGTTTGCTGCAAGGGGCCCTGCGCGCCGCCTACGCCGATTTCCTGGCCCGCGACCGCCATCCCCTGGCCGCGCTCTATCTGGAGCTCGATCCGATGCTGGTGGACGTCAATGTCCATCCGGCCAAGACCGAGGTTCGGTTTCGTGATCCGGGTCTGGTGCGCGGGCTGATCATCGGCGGGCTGCGCCACGCGCTCGCCTCGGCCGGCCATCGCGCTTCGACCACGACGGCGCAGGCCGCGCTGGGCGGCTTCCGGCCGGAATATCGCCCGCCCGCCCCAGCGCAGGGCTTCTCCGCCTGGCGGATGGGCGGCTGGGGCCAGGCGCTGGCGGCCGCCCTCCCCGGCCTGGACGGGGTCTCGGCGCGCGCTGAACCACAGCCGGACTTCATCGCCTCCAGTCTCGATCAACCCGGCCTCAGCGAGCCAGGCGCGCCGGCGGTGGTCTACGATCCGGTCGACTTCCCGCTCGGCGCCGCGCGCGCGCAGGTGCACGAGACCTACATCGTCGCCCAGACCCGCGACGGCGTGGTGATCGTCGACCAGCACGCCGCCCACGAGCGCCTGGTCTATGAGCGGATGAAGGCCGAGATGGCGCAGTCCGGAGGCGTGGCTCGCCAGGTGCTGCTGCTGCCCGAGGTCGTCGAACTCGACCCCGCCGAGGCCGAGCGCTTGACCGCACGCGCCGACGAGCTGGCGGCGTTGGGCCTGGTGATCGAGAGCTTTGGCCCGGGCGCCGTGCTGGTGCGCGAGACGCCGGCGCTACTGGGCGAGACCGATGCGGCCGGACTGGTCCGCGACATCGCCGACGACCTCGCGGAGAACGGACAGGCCCTGGCCCTCAAGGAGCGGCTTGAGGACGTCTGCTCGACCATGGCCTGCCACGGCTCGGTGCGCGCCGGGCGCAGGTTGACGGCGGCCGAGATGAACGCCCTGCTTCGCCAGATGGAGGTCACTCCCCACTCCGGCCAATGCAACCACGGGCGCCCCACCTACGTGGAGCTCAAGCTCGCTGACATCGAGCGCCTGTTTGGTCGGCGCTAGGGAGCGTACCTGAGGAAGTGCACCCGCGCCGCGCCGTAGTCGCGGGTGTCGAGCGGCTCGAAACCATCGACAGCGAAGGCCGCTTCGCCCACGCCGCGCTCGAACGCCACGACCGCCCCCGGCGCCAGCCAATTTCCCGCCGCCAGCCGCGCCAGCGACTGTTCGCCCAGGCCCTTGGCGTAGGGCGGGTCGAGGAAGGCCAGTTCGAACGCCGGACCATCGCCACCCGGTCGTTGGCCCAGGTCGGTGGCGTCGCGGCGATGCACCCGCGTGCGGCCGAACAGGGAGAAGGCGTCGACGGTCTCGCGGATCGCGCCGCGCGCCGCTTCATCGGTCTCGACGAACAGGCAGAACGCCGCGCCGCGCGACAGGGCCTCGAAGCCCAGCGCGCCGGATCCTGCAAACAGGTCGATGACCCGCAGGTCGCGCACCCCCGGCGACCACGGCGCGTGCTCGAGGATGTTGAACACGGCCTGTCGCGCGCGGTCCGACGTTGGGCGGGTCGCCAGGCCTGGCGGCGCCGTCAGATTGCGACCCTTGAACTCCCCGGAGGCGATGCGCATGCGGCTGTTTGGCTTGAACGCCGGCCTTACGTCCAGCGCTGCGGCGGAGCGAGCGCATGCAAGGCCTCTAGCCGCACACGCAGGTCTTCCATGAACGCCGCGCGTTCGCCGCCCCAATGCAGGGGCTCGCCCACCAGGACGGTGCAGTTCATCGGCACTGGAAGATGCGCGCCCTTTGGCAGCACCCGCCCCGCGCCCTGCAGCCAGATCGGCACGATCGGCGCCAGCGGGAAGGCCGCCGCCAGCCGCGCCACGCCGTTCTTCAGCCGCGCCATCGCCTCGCCGTCGCCGCGGGTGCCTTCTGGGAAGATCAGCAGGATGTCGCCCGCCGCCAGCGCCTCGCGCGCCGGGGCCAGGATGTCCTCGCCGGCCGCCACCTTGTCGCGCGCCACCGGAACCACATTGAGGACGTTGCGTGAGAACCAGGCCAACGGGCCGCCTTGAGGAAATAGTCCGCCGCCGCCGCGGGTCGCACCCGGTCCAGCGCCTTGGACGGGTAGATGGTCAGCAGCAGCAGGGTGTCGACGTGGCTGGCATGGTTGGCGACGACGATCGCCGGACCTTTGAGCGGGAGCCGTTCGCGTCCGACGATATCTGCCCCGGTGAAGATCCGCGCCAGCGGCCGGGCGACCAGCACGATCGCGATCCGTCTCAGCCAGCGCATCAGAAATGGTCCAGGGCGAATTAGGCGAGGATATGGAAGTAAAGCGGCGCAGTGAACAGCAGGCTGTCCACCCGGTCGAGGATGCCGCCGTGGCCCGGGATCAGGCCGCTGGTGTCCTTGACGCCCAGGTCGCGCTTGATGGCGCTCATGGTGACGTCGCCGGCGAAGCCCGCCACAGGCAGGCTGATCGCCAGGATCGCCAAGCCGACGC
This sequence comes from Phenylobacterium sp., assembly GCF_030693805.1. Classification (GTDB taxonomy): domain Bacteria; phylum Pseudomonadota; class Alphaproteobacteria; order Caulobacterales; family Caulobacteraceae; genus Phenylobacterium. Next base: position 12,456 of record NZ_JAUXZW010000407.1, on the reverse strand, counting down.
CGGACAGAGGCGTGAACACGGGGCCGGCGAACCACAGCAGCGCCGCGGTGGTCGCCCAGCCGCCCAGGAAGCCCTCCCAGGTCTTGTTGGGGCTGACCGTGGGCATGATCTTGCGCTTACCCAGCGCCTTGCCCCAGCAGTACTGGAAGACATCGTTGGCCTCGGTGGCGACCAGCAGCAGGAACACCAGCCCGGCCGGTCCTGCCGGGGCTCCGTCACTGAGCGGCGTACGCATCAGGAAGGCCGCGAAACCCAGCGCATAGACGCAGGTGGCGATCGCCCAGTGGAACGTCGCCATGGTCGTCAGATAGGCCCGCGTCTGGCCGATGCAGGCCATCAGGAACGGCAGGAACATGAAGACGTAGACCGGCGTAAACACCAGGAAGAAGCCGTAGGTGTCGGCGACGATGAAACCGTAGCTGATCGGGATGGTCAGGTAGGCCACGAAGACGATGAGCCGGTCTTCGCGGCGGATGGGCGCCAGCGACAGGAATTCGCGCAGCGCGATGAATGAGATCACCACGAACAGCGCCACCACCGCGCCCCAGCCGGCCAGCAGGGCCGCGCTAAGCAGGGCGATCATCACCCACCACGAGGCGATGCGCTGGCGAAGGTTCGTGTAGTCCTTGGCGGGCCTGGCCTTCGACAGGCCCCAGGTGATCGCCACCGCGAGCGTCAGCGCGCCCAGCACCCCGCCCAGGCCCCATAGCAGGGCGGGCGGCTGGCCCGAGAAGAACCGCGCAATGACGTCCATGGCTTCCCCGACCCGGCTCAAGCCTGACCATGCCTTGACCGTGAGCCCACACGCAAGCGAGGCTCGCTCGCGGCTGGACCGCCAGGAGGCGCTTCCCCGTGACCCCGACCTTCGCCAAGCTGGCGCGCGCGACCCCGACCCATGTGGCCTTCGCCTTCCTGGCGATGGGCGGCTGGGCCCTGTTCGCCAACCGCGGCCACGGGCAGGCGGCGTGGATCGCCGCGCTGGGCCAGGGCGCGATGAGCGGCGTGATCACCCTGTTGCTCAAGCGGGCGCTGGAGGCGATGGTGGCCAGGCTTTCCGGCGTCGCCGCCTATCTGGCGCCGCCAGCGCTCAGCGCCAGCCTGATCCTGGTGCTGCTTTATGCGGCGCATCGGGCGATCGGCACGCCGCAGATCGCCGCCACCATCGCCGTTCCCTGGTCGGTGTCGACACTGTATGCGATCCTCTACACCGCGACGCTGGTGCGGGCGCGCAACGGGACCCCTGGATCATGAACGAGGCTGCGAGCGGCGATCGACGGCCTCTGAAGAGCCGGGCCGCCGGCTGGGCCCAGGCGCTGGCCGCTGCGGCGGCGCGGGGCGGGGCGAGCCCCGATCTGATCTCGGCCGCCAGCGTGGCGTTCGCCGGTCTGGGCGCGGCGCTGCTGATGCTCGCCGGGATCAACGAGGCGCCGCTGGCCCGCGGGCTGGCGCTGATCGGCGCCGCCGCCTGCATTCAGCTGCGCCTGCTGTGCAATCTGCTGGACGGAATGGTCGCGGTGGAGCACGGGCGCGGCGGCCCCTCTGGACCGATCTGGAACGAGATGCCGGACCGCATCGCCGACGCCTTGCTGCTGGTCGGCGCGGGCTATTGCGCCTACGGCTCGAAGCTGGACATGGGCGCGTGGCTGGGCTGGCTCGCCGCCTGCCTGGCGATCCTCACCGCCTATGTGCGCGAACTCGGCCGTGGCTTCGACTTTCCCGCCGACTTCTCCGGTCCCATGGCCAAGCCGCATCGGATGGCGGCGCTCACCATCACCTGCGTGATCTCGGTGTTCGAGCCGTTCTGGGGCCTGCATGGCCAGTGCATGCTGATCGGCCTGGCGGTGATCGCCGCGGGCTCGGCCTGGACGGTGGTGCGACGCACCCGCACGCTGGCGCGACGCCTCGCCGAACGCGCCGCCGGCTGAGCCGGATCAACGCTTGCCGGGACGCGGCCGGTCGGCGCTTGGCTTGCCGTTGCGGGGCCTGTCGGTGTGAGGCTTTTCGGAGCGTGGCTGATCCGACACGGGCTTGGCGGAGGCTGGTCGCCTCGAGACGGGCTTGCCCGGACGCTGGCCCTCGGGGCGAGGCGTCTCTCCGCGCGACGATTCGGTACGGGTCCGTTCCGCGTGAGGCCTCGACGCGGGCTTGCCGGAACGATCTTCGCCTGCAGCCGCGCCCGGCGCTGGGGTTCGCGACGCTCCCGGCTTGCCGGCACGGGGACGATCGGCGTGGGGTCTGGCGGACGGAGCCTTGTCAGGCCGATCGTCGCTGGAGCGCCCCTTGGCCGGCGCGCCCTTTGCGGCCGTCGAGCGGCCTGGCGCCGTGCGGGCCGGGGCGGCGTTGTCCCAGGCGGATCGTTCGGGCGCGGGCTTCTTGGGTCGCGCGTCGGCCGAGCGCTTCTTCAGGGGCGTCGGTTTGGGCTTCTTGGGCTTGGCCCAACCAGGCTTGTAGGTCTGCTTCTCGCGGGGTTCGAGCGGCATGGACGAGCGGGTCTGCACGCCGGGCTCGCGCCGGCGGTCGCCGCGCGAGATCTGACCCTCGGCGGTGCGTGCGCCGTGCAGTTGCGGCTTCTCGCCCTTGGGCAGGGCCTCCGGCGCGATGTGCTCGACGAACTGTTCGCGCAGCACGCGGGGGCCGACCTCCTCGATGGCTCCGACCTCCAGCGTGCCTAGCGCCAGCGGGCCGTAGGACAGGCGGATCAGCCGGTTGACCTTCAGCCCCAGGGATTCCAGCACCCGGCGGACTTCGCGGTTCTTGCCTTCGGCGAGGGTCACCGTGATCCACAGGTTGGCGCCCTGCGGCCCTTCCTTGGCCTTGTCGAGCCGCGCGTCGATCGGGCCGTACCGGACGCCCTCGACGGTGACGCCGGCCTTCAGGCGGTCCAGCTTGTCTTGGGTGACCCGTCCATGGGCGCGGGCGCGGTAGCGGCGCACCACCCCGCTGGCCGGCAACTCCAGCGCGCGCGCCAGGCCGCCGTCGTTAGTCAGCAGCAACAGGCCCTCGGAATTCAGGTCGAGGCGGCCCACCGATATTAACCGGGGCAAACCGGGCGGCAGGGCGGCGAACACCGTCGGGCGGCCTTGCGGGTCGGAGTGGCTGGTCACCAGTCCGGCGGGCTTGTGGTAGCGGAACAGGCGTGCGGGCTCGGCCTCGTTCACCACCTCGCCGTCGACGGTGAGGATGTCGCCGGGCTCGAGCTTGACCGCGGGCGTCGTCAACACCTGGCCGTTCAGCGCCACGCGGCCCAGTTCGATCAGCCTCTCGACCTCGCGGCGCGATGCGACGCCGGCGCGGGCCAACGCCTTGGCGACCCTTTCGCCTGGCCGTGCGGCGTCGTCGGCTTGACCTGCGGAGGCGTCGCCGGTTGGGTGTTCATCGTGGATCATGATCTTCGCAACATGCGCATCGCCCTCGAAGCCGCGCAAGCCGCCGCCGCGCGCGGCGAGACGCCGGTGGGCGCCGTCGTGGTCGATTCCGTCACTGGCGAGGTGCTGGCGAGCGGCTCCAACGGCCCGATTGGCGCCCACGACCCGACGGCGCACGCCGAGATCGTGGCGATCCGCGCCGCGGCCGCGCGGCTGGGCAACTACCGCCTGACCGGCCTGACCCTGGTGGTGACCCTGGAGCCCTGCGCCATGTGCGCCGGCGCGATCAGCCACGCGCGCATCGGCCGCCTGGTGTTCGGGGCCGAGGACGCCAAGGGCGGCGCGGTGGTCCATGGCCCGCGGTTCTTCGACCAACCCACCTGCCATTGGCGACCGCAGATCGAGGGCGGGTTGCTGGCGACGGAGAGCGCCGCCCTGTTGCAGGGCTTCTTCCGCGCCCGCCGCAAGGTCGCCGGCGGCGGCGCCCGCACCTGAGACACGGCATGCGCGACAAATATGACGCCGGCATCACCTTTATCACGGCCAAGCTCTTGCAAAGCCGGCCTGCGGACATAGATGAGCACTGCCCAACCTGGGCGTTTCCTCCCTAATGACTGAGCCGCGCCCCTCGGGACGCGGCTCTTTTTTTGGCCTTCGCTCCTCCGCCTCAGGGCGTGAAGAGGAACAGCCGCACGGCCTGAACGAAATAGACCGCGCCGATTCCGGTGACGATGTAGCGGGTGTAGCGCTTGAAGTTCACGTCGCTCAGCCGCTCGAGGATCAGGCCGCCCACCGCGGTGCCGGCCATCGACACCGGAATGGCGATGGCGAAAACCCACAGCGGCGGTACGCCGTCGGCGTGGCGCGTCGCCAGCATCGGCCCGCCATAGACGATGATCTTGGCCATGTGGCTGAACACCTGCGTCGCCGCCTTGGTGGCGACGATGGCGTGGCGGGTCAGTTCAGTGCGGACGAAGAAGATGTCCAGCAGCGGCCCGGCGACGCCGGCGCTGAGGTTGAGCCCGGTGACGATCAGGCCTGAGGCGAAGGCCTGCGGCGGCCTGGCGGCGTCCAGCGATATCCAGCGCTGCGGCAGCCAGACGAGGATCGGGACCAGGCTCATCAACAGATACAGCAGCGGCTTCGACGGCACGAAGGCGATCAGCGACACCACCACAGCGGCAATGATCGAGGCCGCCGCGTACCAGCCGATAATGTCCCAGCGCACGTGACGGCGATGCAGGATTGCGCGCCAGCCGTTGGCGACCAACTGCAGCACGCCGTGGGTGACGAAGGCGGCCTGCACCGGCAGGACCAGGGCCAGGGCGCCCATCAGCACCATCCCGCCCGCCATGCCGAACACACCCGACAGGGTCGCGGTGACGAACGCGGTGATGATCAGGAACAGGCCGATCAACCCGCTCAAGGCAGCGGCCGCTCGGAAGCCTGCAGCAGGCGGCGGACATGATCCATGGCGTGGTTCCCCCTAGGTCCGACGTAGCGCCGCGCGAGCCGGTCGTCGAGCCCCGGGGCGCGCTCGCCTTGCACGTGAGCAGGGTGCGTGCGAGAAGAGTTCAAACAACTGTTTGAACGGAGGAAGCGCCATGGATTTCGACTTTACGCCGCGCCAGAAGGACCTGATCGCCCGCGTCTCGGCGTTCATGGACGATCACGTCTATCCCGCGGTCCCGACGTTCGACGCCCAAGTCGCTGAAGGCGAGCGCTGGAAGGTCATTCCGGTGCTGGAAGAGTTGAAGACCAAGGCCAAGGCCGCCGGCCTGTGGAACATGTTCATGCCGCCGTCCTCCGGCCATCCCCACGTGGACGACACCTTCGAGTTCGAAGGCCAGCAGCTCACCAACCTTGAATACGCGCCGATCGCCGAGATCATGGGCCGCGTCACCTTCGCCTCCGAGGTGTTCAACTGCTCGGCGCCCGACACCGGGAACATGGAGGTGTTCAACCGCTACGGCACGCTGGAGCAGAAGGAGCGCTGGCTGCGCCCGCTGATGAACGGCGACATCCGCTCCGCCTTCCTGATGACCGAGCCGGCGGTGGCCTCGTCCGACGCCACCAACATCGAGACGCGCATCGAGCGTGACGGCGACGACTATGTGATCAACGGCCGCAAGTGGTGGTCGTCCGGCGTCGGCGATCCGCGCTGCAAGGTCGCCATCGTCATGGGCAAGACCAACCCCAGCGCGGCCGGCCACCAGCAACAGAGCCAGGTGCTGGTGCCGCTCGACCATCCGGGCGTGAAGGTTATCCGCATGCTGCCGGTGTTCGGCTACGACGACGCGCCACATGGCCACGCTGAAGTGGTGCTGGAAAACGTGCGGGTGAACGTCGAAGAGAGCCTGCTGCTCGGCGAGGGCCGCGGCTTCGAGATCGCGCAGGGTCGCCTCGGCCCGGGCCGTATCCACCACTGCATGCGCACCATCGGCGCCGCTGAAGTGGCGCTGGAGCGCATGTGCCAGCGCCTGATGACCCGCAAGGCGTTCGGCAAGTACATCTCCGAGCAATCGGTGTGGGAAGAGCGCGTGGCCACGGCCCGCACCGACATCGAGATGACCCGCCTGCTGTGCTTCAAGGCGGCGGACATGATGGACAAGGCCGGCAACAAGTCGGCGCGTCTGGAGATCGCGATGATCAAGGTGCAGGCGCCCAACATGGCGCTGCGTATCCTCGACGACGCCATCCAGGCCCACGGGGCGATCGGTGTGGCCGAGGACTTCGGCCTGGCCCGCTCCTACGCCACCCAGCGGACCCTGCGTCTCGCCGACGGCCCGGACGAGGTGCACAACCGCACGATCGCGCGTCTGGAGTTCTCCAAGTACGGCGACCTCCAGTATAAAATCCGCGCAGACCAGGAGCAGCGCGAAATGGCCACCGCACGCTGACGATCAAGGCGGGCCGGGGCGCTAAGGCGCCTCGGCCCAGCCGTCCTCAGGCCGCGGCGCGCAGGCGCTCGAGCAATTGGGGATGGATGTCCTGCGAGGCGGCGCAGATCGAGCCGTTGGTCAGGCTCTCCAGCCCGCCGTCGGCGTCGGTGACCTTGCCGCCGGCTTCACTGACCAGCAGCAGCCCGGCCGCCAGGTCCCAGGGCTTCAGGTCCCGCTCCCAATATCCGTCGAAACGACCCGCGGCGACGAACGCCAGATCCAGGGCCGCCGCGCCGAAGCGCCGCACGCCGGCGACCTTCTGGCTGATCTGGTGCAATTCCTTGAGAAACTGCGCGTGGTGGCCATGGCCCATGAACGGGATACCGGTGGCCAGCACCGATTCCTCCAGCCGGTTGCGCGCCGAAACCCGCAGGCGCCGGTCGTTGACGAAGCACCCCTTGCCCTTCTCGGCCCAGTACAGCTCGTTGGCCGCCGGGTTGTAGGTCACCGCCGCCACCACGACGCCGTCGCGTTGCAGCGCGATGTTGATCGCGAAGTGCGGAATCGCGTGCAGGAAGTTGGTGGTGCCGTCCAGCGGGTCGACGATCCAGGTGTGGGTCTTGTCGGTCCCCTCGATCATCCCGCGCTCTTCGCCCAGGAAGCCGTAGCCGGGTCGCGCCTTGCTCAGCGCCTCGAACAGGGTCTGTTCGGCCTTCAGGTCGGCGGCGGAGACGAAATCGGCCGCGCCCTTCTTGGACACCTGCAGCTCGGCCACCTCGCCGAAGTCACGGTTCAACCCCCGCGCCGCCTTGCGCGCGGCGTCGGACATCACCTTCAGAAGCGCTGATTGTGTGGACACGCGTGGAAACTCCGCTCGCTCTTGAGCGCCTGGCAGCCCGCTTAGGAAGCCTCAGCGCACGGTGGGCGGATCAGTCCGCCCGCCGCAGATACTCTCCGGTCTCGGTCGAGACCAGCACCCGCTCGCCCGCGTCCATGTACGGCGGGATCAGCACACGCATGCCGTTGTCGGCTTTGGCGGGCTTGTAGGATGACGACGCGGTCTGACCCTTCACCGTGGGCTCGGCCTCGACGATGGTCAGCACCACATATTCCGGCAGCTCGATGCCGATCGCGCGGTCCTCGTGGAACTCCAGCGTCACCACCATGCCGTCCTGCAGGAACTGCGCGCGCTCCTCGCCGACGAAGTCCTTGTGCAGTTCGATCTGCTCGTAGTTGGACTGGTCCATGAACACCAGCATCTCGCCCTGCTCATAGAGGAAGGAGTGCTCCTTCTGCTCCAGAGTCACCCGCTCGACGGTGTCGGAAGAACGCCAGCGCTCGTTCAACTTGCGCCCGTCCAGCACGTTCTTCAGCTCCACCTGGGCGAAGGCGCCGCCCTTCCCGGGCTTCACGTGCGCGGTCTTCACCGCCACCCAGAGCGAACCGTCGTGCAGCAGGACGTTGCCGGGCTTGATAGTGTTGGCGGTGATCTTGGGCATTGCGGGCTTTCAGGCAAACGGGCGCGCCGTAGCGTAATTCGGCGGCGGAACCTAGAGGCGCCGGCCCGCCAAGGCAAGGCGTGCGGCGGTCGGCCTCATCGGGCGTGGCCACGCTCGGCGACGCCGAGGGCGATTTCGGCGTTCAGCGCGGCGACTGCAGCGGCAGGGCCGTCGCCGTACGACCACACCCCGGCCGACACCGCCAGGAAGTCCGCGCCGGCGGCGGCGAGCCCCCTGGCGTTCTCCACGGTGATCCCGCCGATCGCCACGCAAGGGGTCTGCATGACCTCCTGCCAGACACTCAGGATCTCTGGGTCGGCGCGGGTCTTGGCGTCCTTGGTGCTCGTGAGGAAGAAGGCGCCGAAAGCCACGTAGTCGGCTCCGGCTTCCGCCGCCTCCATCGCCAGGTGGCGGCTGTCGTGGCAGGTGACGCCGATCATTGCGTCCGGACCCATCAGCGTGCGGGCCTGGGCGTAGGGCGCATCCTCCTGGCCGACGTGCACCCCGTCGCATCCGAACTGGGCGGCCAGATCGGGGCGGTCGTTGAGGATCACCGCGACGCCCCGGGCGCGCGCGATCGGCGACAGCGCCTCGACCGCGGCGGCGACTGTAGCGTCGGGGACATCCTTCAGGCGGATCTGCAGGGCGGCCACGTCGCCTGCGTCGAGCGCCTGCGACAGGGCTTGGCCATAGGCCGCGAGGTCGTCGAGGCGTGGCGGGGTGATCAGGTAGAGGCGGCAGGGATTGGGCATGCAGCGCCCTTCTATCGTCCGGCGCGCCCGCGGCAAATCAGATCGTCACATGCAAACGAGTTGCAAAGGCGTTCGCAAATGGTAATCTACGTCCAACGACATGGGAGGCGGGGCGTCAGGTGTACGTCTGCAACTGCAACGGCATTCGTGAGCGCGAGATTCGCGCGGCCATCGCCAGCGGCGCGTCGCGCCCTGCAGAGATCTTCCGCGCCTGCGGCCAAACCCCCCAATGCGCCCGCTGCGTCTGCGACATGCGCAAGATGCTCAGCGAACAGGACGAAGCGCTGCGCTACGCGGCCGAATAGAATTCGCACCGCCTTGCAAGTGCGAGGCCTAATCACTTGCAAACATAAACTTTGACATGACGCGCCGCGGGCGAGACTTTGCGCGCATCACCGCGTACCTGAGGAGTTCCGCCATGCAAGGCGACAAGGCGATCATTCGGCAGTTGAACGCCGTGCTGACCAATGAACTGACGGCGGTTAATCAGTACTTCCTGCATGCGCGCATGTACGAGAACTGGGGCTTCAAGCGGCTGGGCGAGATTACTTACAAGGAATCGATCGGCGAGATGAAACACGCCGACAAGCTGATCAAGCGCATCCTGTTCCTGGAGGGCCTGCCGAACCTGCAGGACCTGCACAAGCTGCGGCTGGGCGAGACAGTGCCTGAGTCGCTGGCCGCCGACCTGGAGATCGAGCTGGGCGGTCGCAGCACGCTGGTCGAGGGCATTCGGTTGTGCGAGACCGCCGCCGACTACGTGTCGCGCCAGATCCTGCGGGAAATCCTCGCCGACACCGAGGAACACGTCGATTTCCTGGAGACCCAGTTGTCGCTGCTGCGCGCATTGGGCGAGGCCAACTACCTGCAGAGCGCGCTGGGCGAACTCGAAGGCGGCGGCGACGCGACGGGGTGAGGCCGCTCACCCGCTGACCCCGGCTTTCGCCGGGGTGAGCGGAGGTTCGGGCCGCTAAGCCTTGGCGTGTTCGGCCTGCGAGTTGTGCCCGAGCGCCGCCCGCTCCAACTCGCCGTTCCACTCGCCTACGCTGGCCAGAGAGTTCATCTTGGCGCGGTGGGCGAAGGCCTTCTGCGCGGCGGTGACGTTCTCGGTGCGGCCGGCCCAGGCCTTCTGGGGCGCCGCCTGCAGCGCGCGGCCATAGGAAAAGGTCATCTTCCACGGGAAGCCGCCGATGCGGTTCATGGCGTCCAGGTGGGCCGTCGCCTCTTCGTCGGACTGCCCTCCGGAAAGGTAGGCGATCCCCGGCACTGCGGATGGCACGGTCGCCTTCAGTGCGGAGATGGTGCGCTGGGCGACCTCCTCGACCGAGGCGCGCGCGCTGCACCCCTTGCCGCAGATCACCATGTTGGGCTTCAGCACGATGCCCTCAAGCGCCACGCGCTGTTCGGCCAGCTCGGCGAACACCGTCTGCAGCACCCAGCGGGTGACCTCGTCGCAACGCTGAATGTCGTGCGCGCCGTCCATCAGGATTTCCGGCTCGACGATCGGGACGATCTGCGCCTCCTGACAGATGGCGGCGTAGCGGGCCAGAGCGTGCGCATTGGCCTTCACCGCGCCCCAGGTGGGCAGGCCGTCGGCGATGTCGATCACCGCGCGCCACTTGGCGAAGCGCGCGCCCTGGGCGTAGTCCTTGGCCAGACGTTCGGCCAGGCCGTCCAGGCCCTCGGTCAGGGTCTCGCCCGGGAAGCCGGCCATCGGCTTGGCGCCCTTGTCGACCTTGATCCCCGGAATCGCGCCGGCCGCCTCGATCAGCTTGACCAGCGGCGTGCCGTCGGCGCCGATCTGATACAGCGTCTCCTCGAACAGGATGACGCCGGAGATGCAGCCGTTCATCGCCTCGCCGCAGCGAAACAGCAGCTCGCGATAGTCACGGCGATTCTGTTCCGTGTTCTCGACCCCGATGGCGAGGAAGCGCTTCTTGATCGTGCCGGAGCTTTCGTCCGCCGCCAGGATGCCTTTGCCAGGCGCCACCAGGCGCTCGGCGATCGTGTTCAGAGCCGCGAGATCCATCGGGTTCCTTCTACTCCCTATTGAGCAAGCGCGGCCACACCGGGCAGCGTCTTGCCTTCCATCCATTCAAGAAACGCGCCGCCCGCTGTCGAGACGAAGGTGAAGTCGTCCGTGCAGGCTGCTGCGTTTAGCGCCGCCACCGTATCACCGCCGCCGGCCACGGCCACCAGCTTGCCGGCCTTGGCCAGCGCGGCGGCGTGACGGGCGACGTCGACCGTCGCCACATCGAACGGCGGGACCTCGAACACCCCCAGGGGGCCATTCCAGATCACGGTCGCCGAGGCGTCCATCGCCGCCTTCAGCGCCGCAGCGGTGCGCGGGCCGGCGTCGAGGATCATGTCGTCGGGCTGGATCGCGTCCAGCGCCCGGACCTGGTGATCGATTCCCGGCTCGACCGCCTTGGCGGTGACCACGTCTACGGGCAGCAGCAGCTCGCAGCCCGCGGCCTTAGCGGTGGCCATGATCTCGCGCGCGGTCTCGGCCAGGTCGTGCTCGCAGAGCGAGGCGCCGACGTCGATCCCTTGCGCGGCCAGGAATGTGTTGGCCATGCCGCCGCCGATCGCCAGGCGGTCCAACTTGCCGACCAGGTTGTCCAGCAGGGCGAGCTTGCTCGACACCTTGGACCCGCCGACCACGCCCAGCACGGGCCGCTTGGGCGAACCGAGGGCGGCCTCCAGCGCGTCGAGCTCGCGCCGCATGCTCTCCCCCGCATAGGCCGGCAGCACGTGGGCCAGCCCCTCGGTAGAGGCGTGCGCGCGGTGCGCGGTCGAGAAGGCGTCGTTCACGTAGAGGTCGCCGTTCTGCGCCAGTTCAGCGATGAAGTCGGCGTCGTCGGCCTCTTCGCCCGGATGGAAGCGAACATTCTCCAGCAGGGTCACGCTCCCTGCGCCGGCCGCGGCGACCGCCTCGTGAGCGGCGGGGCCGATACAGTCGGTCCCGAAGCTGACCGTGATCCCCAGCAGCTTCGACAACGGCTCGACCAGCGGCTGCAGGCTCATGGACGGCACGCGCTTACCCTTCGGCCGATCGAAATGGGACAGCAGGATCACCGAAGCGTTCTTGGCGCGCAGCTTCTCGATCGTCGACAGGGCCGCACGCAGCCGCGTGTCGTCTGTGACTGCGCCGTCGGCCATGGGCACGTTGAAATCCACGCGCACCAGGGCTGCTTTCCCGTCCAGATCGCCGGGCAGATCGTCCAGGGTGCGGAACGACATCAGCCCTCCATCCCGCTCGTCGCGGCCAAAGCCGGGAACCAAGCTGAGTCTGAGCAAGATCGAACCGCCCCTTGGGTCCCGGCTTTCGTCGGGATGAGCGGAGAGGAAACCGGAAACATCGCGATCAGATCAGTTTCGCCATGGCCAGCGCGGTGTCGCTCATCCGCGTCGAGAACCCCCACTCGTTGTCGTACCAGGACAGCACGCGGCCGAGGCCGCCGTCGATCACCTGGGTCTGCGCCAGCGCCGCGGTGGACGAGGCCGCAATGTGATTGAAGTCGATCGACACCAGCGGCTCGTCGGTCACCGCCAGCACGCCCTTCAGCGGGCCGTCGGCCGCGGCGGCCTTCAGCGCGGCATTGATCTCGTCCTTGTCCAGCTTGCGGCCGGGCACCCAGGTCAGGTCGACCACCGAGACGTTGGGGGTCGGCACCCGGATCGAGGAGCCGTCCAGCTTGCCTTGCAGCTCGGGGATCACCAGGCCCAGCGCCTTGGCGGCGCCGGTCGAGGTGGGGATCATCGACATCGCCGCGGCGCGCCCGCGGTAGAGGTCCTTGTGCATCGTATCCAGCGTCGGCTGATCGCCGGTGTAGGAGTGGATGGTGGTCATGGAGCCGCGCTCGATGCCGGCCAGGTCGTGCAGCACCTTGGCGATCGGGGCCAGGCAGTTCGTGGTGCAGGACGCGTTGGAGACGATCAGGTCGGCGGCGGTCAG
>NZ_JAUXZW010000406.1 GCF_030693805.1 Phenylobacterium sp. | reverse complement strand
CGCCCAGCGCCAGGCCACCAAGGACGCCGGCAAGATCGCCGGCCTGGAAGTCCTGCGGATAATCAATGAGCCGACCGCCGCGGCCCTGGCCTATGGCCTGGAAAAGAACGAAGGCAAGAAGATCGCCGTCTACGACCTCGGCGGCGGCACCTTCGACGTCTCGATCCTAGAGATCGGCGATGGCGTCTTCGAGGTGAAGTCGACCAACGGCGACACCTTCCTGGGCGGCGAAGACTTCGACATGCGCATCGTCGACTACCTCGCCGACGAGTTCAAAAAGGAAACCAGCGTCGACCTGCGAAAGGACAAGCTGGCCCTGCAGCGCCTGAAGGAAGAAGGCGAGAAGGCCAAGAAGGAGCTGTCGTTCACCACCCAGTACGAGGTGAACCTGCCCTTCATCTCGATGAACGCCTCGGGTCCGCTGCACCTGAACATCAAGATCTCGCGCTCCAAGCTGGAAGCCCTGGTCGAGGATCTGGTGGCCAAGACCGTCGGTCCCAGCGAGCAGGCGCTGAAGGACGCGGGCCTGAAGAAGACCGACATCGACGAAGTCATCCTGGTCGGCGGCATGACCCGCATGCCCAAGGTGGTGGAGACGGTGAAGGCGTTCTTCGGCCGTGAACCCCACACCGGCGTCAATCCCGACGAGGTCGTGGCTCTGGGCGCCGCGGTCCAGGCCGGCGTGCTGCAGGGCGACGTCAAGGACGTGCTGCTGCTGGACGTGACGCCGCTGACGCTCGGCATTGAGACGCTGGGCGGCGTGTTCACCCCGCTAATCGAGCGCAACACCACGATCCCGACCAAGCGCAGCCAGACCTTCTCCACAGCCGACGACAACCAGAGCGCGGTGACCATCCGCGTCTTCCAGGGCGAGCGGCCGATGGCGCAGGACAACAAGATGCTGGGCCAGTTCGACCTGGTGGGCATTCCGCCGGCCCCGCGTGGCGTGCCGCAGGTCGAGGTCACCTTCGACATCGACGCCAACGGCATCGTCAACGTCTCGGCGCGCGACAAGGCGACCGCCAAGGAGCAGTCGATCCGCATCCAGGCCAATGGCGGGCTCTCCGACGCTGACATCGAGAAGATGGTCCGCGAGGCTGAGTCCAACAAAGCCGACGATGAGAAGCGCAAGGCGGTCGTCGACGCCCGCAACCAGGCCGACGCGGTCATCCACTCGACCGAACGGGCCATGGCCGAGCATGGCGACAAGGTGGGCGAGCCCGACAAGTCGGCGATCGAGACGGCGCTGGCCGATCTGAAGGGCGACCTGGAAAGCGGCGACGCGGAATCCATCGCCGCCAAGACCCAGACCCTGATCCAGGCTTCGATGAAGCTTGGCGAGGCGATGTACGCTGCTCAGCAAGGCGGCCCGGCCGACGACGCTCAGGGTCAGCCCCAGGGCGGTGGCGACGATGTCGTCGATGCGGAGTTCGAGGACGTCAGCGACGAACACAAGAAGTCGGCGTGACGCTTTGACCCATGGCGGCCGACGTATCCCTGCCTCAAAAGCATCCATGGGGAACGTCGCCGCCAACCTTCGCGGGATGAAGGCCTCGTTTCACTCGGCGCTAAGCCTTGCAGTGGAACGGGGCCCCTCCCACCTCAAGCTTCAGACTCAATCGAATGCCTGATGATTTGATGCGGGACTATTACGAGATCCTGGGCGTCGAACGGAGCTGCGACGGCGCCGTTCTGAAATCGTCCTTCCGCAAGCTGGCGATGGAGCATCACCCGGACCGCAATGGCGGTTGCGAGGATGCGGAGTCCCGCTTCAAGGAGATCAACGAGGCCTATTCGGTCCTCTCCGATCCGCAGAAGCGCGCCGCCTACGACCGCTATGGCCACGCCGGCGTCAGCGGCCAGCAGGGACGCGGAGCGGGCCAAGGCTTCGGCGACGTCCACGATATCTTCAACGACGTGTTCGGCGATGTCTTCGGCGACATGTTCGGCGCGCGCGGGCGCGGCCGGGGTCCAGCCCGTGGCCAGGACTTGCGCTACGACCTGGAGATCAACCTCGAGCAGGCCTACGCCGGCGCCGAGGTCGAGCTCACCGTCCCCTCGTCCATGCATTGCGAGACCTGTGACGGCTCGGGCGCCAAGCCCGGCACCAGCCCGACCACCTGCGGCACGTGCGGCGGGGCAGGGCGCGTGCGCGCCTCCCAGGGCTTCTTCTCGGTCGAGCGCACCTGCCCGCGCTGCGGCGGCTCCGGCCGCCTCGTGCTGGACCCCTGCGAGGACTGCCACGGTCAGGGCCAGGTGCGGCGCGAGCACACCCTGGCGGTGCGCATCCCTGCCGGCGTCGACGACGGCGCCCGTATCCGGCTGGCCGGCGAGGGCGACGCTGGCGCGCGCGGCGGACCGCGCGGCGACCTCTACATCTTCCTGTCGGTGCGCCCGCACGAGCTTTTTGAACGCGACGGGCTCGACCTGCTTTGCACCGTGCCGGTGACCATGGCGACCGCGGCGCTCGGCGGCGAGATCGACGCGCCTTGCCTGATGGGCGGCGAGGACTGCGACGGCGAGTGCAAGATCAGCGTCAAGGTGCCGGAAGGTTCGCAGACCGGCCGCACGCTCAGGGTCAAGGGTCGTGGCATGCCGTCCCTGCGCTCGCGCGAGCGCGGCGACCTGGTGGTCGAGCTGTTCGTCGAGACGCCGGCCAAGCTGACCGCCCGCCAGAAGGAGCTGCTGCGCGAATTCGCCGGCCTCTGCGGCGACCAGCAAAACCCCAAGTCCGCCAACTTCCTTGGCAAGGCCAAGCGCTTCTGGAGCGAAGTCACCGGCGGGTGATTTAGCCGCTCATCCCGGCGAAAGCCGGGACCCAAGCGGGCTGTCAGCGCGCAAACCGCAACACCATTGACCCAAGTAAGCGACGGCCGCGCCCGCGGGCGGGCTGCGGCTTGAATCCCATGGAAGATCGCGAGCCTGGCGACCCGGGCCGGTTAAGGACCGGCCCCCGGCCGGCCGCGCCGCGGCGAGCGCTGCGCGCTCGTCCTTGAGAGGCCCGGGTCGCCAGGCAAAATGCCGCCATGGGATTTAAGCCGAGGCGTCGCCGGGCGGCGCGCTTTCGACGAACGATCCCCAATCCTCTCTCCCTCCCGAACGTCATCCTGTGGCTTGTCCCGAGATGACGTTCAGTGAAGCGCCGCCCCCTACTCGAACAGCGCGCCGATCCGCGGCCAGAGGTACGCCGTCTCGAACATCACCCCGCCGGGGCCGGCTTCCGGCCGCTCCGCCTGCACCGCGCCGCCCAGGTGTTCGTAGAAACTCCGAGCGCGGCGGTTGTCGCTCAAGGTGCTGATTCGCATCGACCCGAAGCCCCGCGCCGCCATCAGCCGCGCCGCGTCCGCGACCAGCCGCCGACCCAGCCCGAAGCCTTGCGCCGCGCGCAGCAGATAGAGGGTGTGGATCTCCGCCTCGCCGTCGATGGCCCGCCGCGACGATCCCACGCCCGCATAGCCGACCAGCCCCGAGCGATCGGCGGCGGCCAAGGTCAGCTCCGTCGGCTCGGCCTGCTTCAGCGCGAAACGCCAGCGCCGCGCGTGCACCGGGACCGACAGCCGCGACAGATAGGCCTCCGGCAGCATCCCCGGGTAGGTCTCGCGCCACGCCCGCACATGGACGGCCGCCAGGTCCTCGGCGTCGGACGGTCCGGCTGGGAAGATCACGAAACCCATGAGTGACAGCTTGGCGCCGCGTGCGCGCTTCGCAAGGGCCCGTCCTCTCGCGGGGGGCTGACGCGCCGCGCGTGCGAGGATAGCTTCGCCGCCCAAATGAACGCCCCTGCTTCCCCAGAGTCCCTCGACGCCGCGCCCCTCGACGCCGCAACTGGCGCCACGCCGGTGATGGCGCAGTACTTCGACGCCAAGTCGCGCCAACCCGACGCTCTGGTGTTCTTCCGCATGGGCGACTTCTACGAGCTGTTCTTCGAGGACGCGCAAGCGGCCGCCGCCGCCCTCGGCATCGCGCTCACCGCGCGCGGAACCCACCAGGGCCGCCCCATCCCCATGGCCGGCGTACCGGCGCACGCCGCCGAGGCCTATCTCGCCAAGCTGATCCGCGCCGGCTTCAAGGTCGCGGTCTGCGAGCAGATGGAGGATCCCGCCGCTGCGCGCAAACGCGGCGCGAAGTCGGTGGTCCGTCGCGACGTGGTGCGCGTGGTCACGCCCGGCACGCTCACCGAGGACGGCCTGCTGGACGCCCGCGGCGCCAACCGGCTGGCGGCCGTCGCGGTGCG
>NZ_JAUXZW010000405.1 GCF_030693805.1 Phenylobacterium sp. | reverse complement strand
GGGGCGGATCGAACACCACGGCGTCGATCTTCTTCAACTCCTCGGCCAGGACTGGACGGCGGACCAGGTCGCGGGTCTGCGCCGTGATGCCCTTGAGGCCCGGCGCAGACGCGATGGCGCCGGAGAGCGCACGCACCGCGGGCGCGGAGGAATCCACCGCCAGCACGGGTGCGACCTGCGCCAGGCGGAAACTGAACGCGCCGACGCCGCAATAGAGGTCGGCGATCCGAGAGGCGCCCTGAACGGCGTCCACGGCGAAAGCGGCGAGTGCGGCTTCGGCTTCGGAGACCGCCTGCAGGAAGGCGCCGGCTGGCAAGGCCACGTTGGCGGGGCCCACGCGCACGGTGGGCTGACGCGACATATAGGCCGCCTCGCCGTCCAGGGTGACGCGGGCGAAATCGGCCGCCGCCGCCTGGTCGGCCAGCCGCATGCGCGCGTCGGCCGACAGCCCGCCGCCGCTGCGCCGCTCGACGCCACTGATGTCGACGTCGAGACCGGCGTCGCTCCAGGTCAGGTGCAGGCTGGGCGCGGACTTGGCGTGCTGGAACAGCGGCGCCGCCAACCGGCGAAGCGCTGGGATCGCCGCAACCAGCCGCGGATCGGCGATGGTGCAGACCTCGATGTCCACCAGGCTCCAGCTCTTGCGCGCCTTGTAGCCCAGGCGCGCCTCGCCGCGGCGGCCCTGCCGCGCGTGCAGCGTCAGGCGCCGGCGCGATCCAGGTGGCGCGGCGAAAGGCTTGAGGAACTCGGTCTCGATCCGCTCGCGCGCCAGGGTGGCGACCAGCCGGTCGACCTTCCAGGTCAGATAGGCTGAATGCTCCCAGTGCTGCAGCGCGCAGCCGCCGCAGGCGCCGAAGTGCGGACAGGGCGGCTGGATACGCTGAGCGCTTGGTTCCAGCACCTCGACCAACTCGCGTCGTTCGCCGGTCCCAGCGACCCGCACCCGCTCGCCCGCCAGGGTGAATGGCGCATAGATCGGGCCTTCGGCGATGCCGTCACCCTCCCCGCCTACCGCCTGGATGCGGATGTCGGTCAGAATCTGGCTTGCGCCGCGCTCGATGGATGGATCGGCCGCGAGCGGCCCGGAACCTCGCATGGTCAAGCCCATTTAGCTTTGGAAACAACGGCCGAGGAAAGCTCGGCCGTTTCATGAACGAAGATGAACGACCCGCTCAAACTCCGTTCACCTTGGTTCGGTCATCTTGCCATTCGATAAGCGGCGATAGGCGCCGCCCGTTCGAGCGAAGGAGAAGCCCGTGAAGCGTATACTCGTTTTTAGCGCCGTCGCGGCCATCAGCGCATCGACTCTCGCCGCGCCTGATTTCGCCGCCGCTCAATCGCAGCGCAATTATGGGTCCAGCGACCCGTGCCGCGATCAGCAACGCCGTCAGGCCAACACCGGCACCCTCACCGGCGGCGTCCTCGGCGCGCTCGTCGGCGGCAGCGTCGCCGGCAATGGCGCGAAGACCGAAGGCGCCATCCTTGGCGGTGCGGTCGGCGCGGTGGCCGGCCACCAGATCGCCAAGAGGAACTTCAAGTGCGGCAATTACCCGAGCCGGGTGTCGCAACGCCGCAACTGCCGCTGGGTGCAGGAATATTACGGCGGCCGTAACCACAGCTTCGAAGTCTGTCGTCAGCGCGATGGCGTCTGGCGGCCAAGCGGGCGCGGCTAGGCCGCGCACGGCGTCCACTTTTCAGAACCCCAGGGGGGACAAACCGATGATCCAGAATTCCAGATTTGCTAAGGGCGCATTCGCCGCGGCGGCGGCCGTCGTGGCTCTCACCGGCGTCGTGGCGGCGCCCAGCGCCGCCTCGGCTCAGCCATATGGCGCCGGCTACTACGATCCGTGCAGGCGCGACGAGACCAACCGCGGCACGGCCGGAGCTTTGTTGGGCGGCGCGCTGGGCGCGGTGATCGGCTCCAACGCCGCGGCCCGCAACGCCCGCACTGAAGGCGCGCTGCTAGGCGGCGCGCTGGGCGCAGTCGCCGGCGGCGTGGTCGGCAACAACTCGGCCGCCTGCCGCAATGGCGGTTACCAGCCTCGCAGCAGCTATAACAATGGCTACTACAACGGCAACACCAGCTATTATAACAACTACAACAACGGCTCACCCTACTACACCGACAGCCGATATCCGGATCGCCGTTACGACAACGACATCCGTTACGGCTACAGCGCGCGCTACGACAACGCCTACGCCTACGATCGGTACGGCGACCGCTTCGCCGTCAGCGACCGGCCGGTCGGCAGCGACGGCTGCACCCTGGCGGAAAGCCCGATCTACCTGCCCGACGGCCAGGTCGAGAAGCGTTTCGTGCGCGTCTGCCAGGACCGTTCCGGCCGCTATCAGGTCGTCGACTAGAGCCTGAGACTTCCCAAGTCTGAGACGAACCTCCCCGTTCGTCGCCTCAGCCGCCCGCGTTCGCGCGGGCGGCTTCTTTTTGCGCCCAGAGCAGATACTCCCGCGCTCCGTCTCCGCCGGCGATCGGGCTGTCCGCCACGCCGGCCACGCGCCATCCGCTTGAGGTCAGGAACACTGCTGCGTCGTCGAGCGTGCGCCGCCGCACCGCCTCGTCCTTGACCATGCCGCCCCTGCCGACATGCTCTGGTCCTGCCTCGAACTGCGGCTTGACCAGGGCGATGAGGTGGGCGCCCGCCTGCGCCAGCCGCAGCGCCTGCGGCAGGGCCTTTGCCAGGCCGATGAAGCTCACGTCGCAGACCACCATGCTTACAGGCTCGGGAACCAGCCGGGCGTCGATGGCGCGGGCGTCCGTCGCCTGCAGGTCGATGACCCTGGGGTCGGCGGCGAGTTTCGGATGCAGTTGCCCGCGTCCCACGTCGACCGCGTAGACCCGCGCCGCGCCGCGCGCGAGGCAGACCTCGGTGAACCCGCCGGTCGAAGCCCCGACGTCCAGTACGATCCGCTCCTCGACAGCGATCGGCCAGAGGTCGAGGGCGTGGATCAGCTTCAGAGCCCCGCGGCCGACCCAGGGATGGGCCGGCCCAGCCTCGAGATGCACGTCATCGGCGACGATTTCTGACGGCCGCGTGGCGATGCGGCCGTCTATGCTGACTTGGCCGGCCTCGATGGCGGCCCTCGCCTTGGCGCGGCTTTCCGCTAGGCCGCGCGCCACGAGGGCCAGGTCGAGGCGCTGGCGGTTCACGCCTAGTTCGCCGCCGGCTCCGCTGCGAACCAGCCTTTCAGCTCGCTCTTGAGGATCTTGCCGTTGGCGTTGCGCGGCAGGGTCTCCGTGGCGATCAGGACCCGCACCGGGACCTTGAACGCCGCCAGCCGTTCGGCCACGTGAGCCCGCAAGTCCTCCTCGCTGGCCTGCGCGCCCGGACGCAACGCGACGACAGCGGCCGGTTCCTCGCCGAGCGTGCGGTGCGCCAGGCCCACCAGGGCTGCGTCCATCACCGCCGGATGGTCGTAGAGGGCGTTCTCCACCTCGATGCAGTAGATGTTCTCGCCGCCCCGGATCAGCATGTCCTTGGCCCGGTCGATGATGTAGCAGAAGCCATCCTCGTCCAGACGCGCCAGGTCGCCCGTGCGCACCCACCCGTCGATGAATCCACTGGCGGTGGCTTCTGGCCGATTCCAGTAGCCGCTGACCACCATCGGCCCGAACGCCAGCAGTTCTCCCACCTCCCCCACCGCCAGCTCGCGCGATGGATCGGCCGGATCGACGATCTTCAGGTCGGCGACGGCGGCCGGCGGGCCGCAGGAGTCGGGCCGGTTCAGATAGTCCTCGGCGGAGTTGCTGGTGACCGTGCCGCTGGTCTCGGTCATGCCCCAGCCGATGCCGGGCTGGGACCCCGGAAAGGTCTCGCGGATCTTGCGCACGAGCTCGGGCGCGGCCGGCGCGCCGCCGTAGATCACCGCCTCCAGCGACGACAGGTCGTAGTCGGCGCGCGCCGGGTGTTCGATGAGTTGCCAGGCGATGGTCGGCACGCCGCCGGCGGTCTGGATCCTCTCGCGGGCGATCAGTTCGAAGGCGCGGACCGGGTCCCAACGCCGCATCATCACCAGCTTGCCGCCCGCCGCCAGGGTCGGGTTGAGGAACGCCACGCATCCCGTCACGTGGAAGAACGGCACCGACATCAGCATCGATCGCTGCGCCGTGTCGTCGGTTGTCGCCGGCGGGATTTCGCCACGGCGCAGGAAGACACGCGCGCTGGCGCAGGCCGAGGTCAGGATGTTGGTGTTGACGCCGCGATGCGTGCCCAGCGCGCCTTTTGGCGCGCCCGTCGTGCCTGAGGTGTAGAGCAGCGTCGCCGGATCATCGGGATCGATCGGAGTAACGGGCAGCGGGACGTCATCGAGGCCCGACCAATCCTGCGGAGCGCCGATCACGCTCTCCAGACGCACGACATGGGGGTCGGGGATCGCCGCCTCCCCGCCGCGGGCGATGTAGATCCGCTCCAGCTCCGGGCAAGCGCCAAGCTGCTCGGCGACGCGCGCCGCACGCTCGGCGTCAAAGATCGCGACCTTCGCGCCGGAATTCGTCAGTGCGTACTGAAGTTCCTGAGCGGTCCACCAGGCGTTCAGCGGAGTGGCGATCGCGCCCAGTGAGACGACGGCATAGAAGGCCACCGGCCATTCCGGCAGGTTGCGCATGACGATCGCCACGCGGTCGCCCTTGACCACACCATGGGCGGACAGGTCCTGGGCGAATGTCGCGACCGCGCGATGGAAGGCCTCGAAGCTGACCCGCTCGTCCTCGTGGACCAGGAAGATCCGCTCGCCATGCGCCCGGCTCATCGCCACCACGGCGCGCAGGCTGGGCGGCGTGTTCTTCCAGGTGCGCGTCGGCCGCCCGGCGATGTTGACCGTCTCGATCTCAAGCGGCTGGCCCGGCGCGGTCAGCAAGGCATGGGCCTGGGCGATCGACATGGCCGGCCAGGCGGCGGCTTGCGCCTCAGACATCGTGTTCCTCCCGAACGGCGGTCAGCGCCGCCTCAAAACGAGCCAAACACGAGCCGGCGCGCAAAGCCAACGCCGCATGCGCTCAGGCGGCCGGAGCCAGGCGGGCGAGCGCCGCTTCCAACTTCGCTTTGGTGTCCTCGGCTTCCGCCAGGCGTTCGCGGTTCTCTTCCACCACCTCTTCCGGCGCGCGGGCGACGAAGTCGGGGTTGGAAAGCTTGCCCGCTGTGCGCTGGATGTCGGAGGCGAGCGCGGCCACCTCCTTGCCCAGGCGCACACGCTCCGCGTCGACGTCGATCACGCCCGCCAGCGGCAGCGCCAGCGTCGCGCCTTCGACGACGTAGGGAATCGAGCCCAGCGGGGCCTGGGCCTCGAACCTGACCTCGCCGATACGCAAGGTCTGGGCGATCACCACGGCGTTGGCCGACAGAATGCCGCGCTGGCGCTCGTCGGCGTCGATGACCAGCAGGTCCGGACGCGCGGCCAGCGGCACGTTGAGCGCAGCCCTGACGGAACGGCCTTCCTCCACAGTGGCGCGGACCAGACCGATCTCGGCGTCGGCCTCGGCGTCCACCAGCGAGAGCGGCAGGTCAGGCCAGGCGGCGCTGATCAGCAGGCCCTGGTAGGTGCGCGTGGCGCCAAGGTCCGAGGTCTGGGCCCAGAGCTCCTCGGTGAGGAACGGCGAGACGGGGTGGAGCAGCTTGAGGATCACGTCCAGCACCCATGCCGCGCAGGCGCGGGTCTCGTCGCGGGCGGCCTCGTCGGCCCCGTTGAGGATCGGCTTGGCGAGCTCCACGTACCAGTCGCAGAAGGTGTTCCAGACGAAGCGGTAGAGCACGCCGGCCGCCGCGTCATAGGCGCAGGCCTCCAGCGCGGCGGTCACGGCGGCGGCGGCGCGCGCCGTCTCGCCGGCGATCCAGCGGTTCAACGTCGACTTCAGATTCGTCGGGTCGAAACCCTCGGCGCGGGCGCAGCCGTTCATTTGGCAGAAGCGCGTGGCGTTCCACAGCTTGGTGCCGAAATTCCGATATCCTTCAATGCGCTGACGTGACAGCTTGATATCGCGCGCCTGGCCGGACATGGCCGTGAGCGTGAACCGCAGGGCGTCGGCGCCGTAGTCGTCGACCAGCTCCAGCGGGTCCATGACATTGCCCTTGGACTTCGACATCTTCTTGCCCTCGGCGTCGCGGACCAGGGCGTTGATGAACACGCGGCGGAACGGAACCTCGCCGGTGAAGTGCAGGCCCATCATCATCATCCGGGCGACCCAGAAGAAGATGATGTCGAACCCCGTGATCAGCGTGTCGGTCGGATAGAACCGATCGAAGTCACGGGTCTGCTCGGGCCAGCCCATTGTTGAGAACGGCCAAAGGCCGGACGAGAACCAAGTGTCGAGCACGTCCTCGTCCTGACGCAGCGGCTCTTCACGACCGTAGTGCGCCGCGGCGGCGGTCTTGGCCTCGGATTCGGTCTCGGCGACGAAAATCTCGCCGTCCGGGCCGTACCAGGCCGGGATGCGATGTCCCCACCACAGCTGGCGCGAGATGCACCAGGGCTGGATGTTCCGCATCCATTCGAAATAGGTCTTCTCCCAGTGGCGGGGCTCGAAGACGGTCGCGCCGTCCTCCACCGCCTTGATCGCCGGTTGGGCCAGGATCTCGGCGTTCACGTACCACTGATCGGTCAGATAGGGTTCGACGACGACCCCGGAGCGGTCGCCGTGCGGCACCACGTGGCGAGTCTTCTCAATGCCTCGCAGCAGGTCCAGCGCCTCGAACTGTTCGACCACCTTCTTGCGGGCGGTGAACCTGTCTAGACCGCGATAGTCCTCGGGCGCGGTGTCGTTGATGCGCGCGTAGTCGTCGAGGATGTTGATCTGCGGCAGGTGATGGCGCTTGCCGACCTGGAAGTCGTTGAAGTCGTGGGCAGGCGTTACCTTGACCGCGCCGGAGCCTTTTTCCGGATCGGCGTACTCGTCGCCGATGATCGGGATCAGGCGGTCGACGATCGGCAGGCGGACCTGCTTGCCGATCAGGTGCCTATAGCGCGGATCGTCTGGATGCACGGCGACGGCCGCATCGCCCAGCATGGTCTCAGGCCGGGTCGTCGCGACCACGATCTCGCCCGACCCGTCGGCCAGCGGATAGGCCAGGTTCCAGAAGTGCCCGTCGACCTCGCGCGCCTCGACCTCCAGATCGGAAATGGCGGTCTGGAAGTGTGGGTCCCAGTTCACCAGCCGCTTGTCGCGGTAGATCAGGCCTTCCTTGTGCAGTTGGACGAACACCTTGCGCACGGCGGCCGACAGACCTTCGTCCAGGGTGAAGCGCTCGCGGCTCCAGTCGCAGGAGGCGCCCAAACGGCGAAGCTGACCTACGATGGTCCCGCCCGATTCGGCCTTCCACTCCCAGACCTTGGCGACGAACGCCTCGCGGCCCATCTCGCGGCGTCCGACGTTGCCGGCGGCGGCAAGCTGGCGCTCCACCACCATCTGGGTGGCGATGCCGGCGTGGTCGGTGCCGGGCAGCCACAGCGCGGCCTTGCCGCGCATCCGCTCGAAGCGGATCAGCACGTCCTGCAGGGTATTGTTCAGCGCATGGCCGAGGTGCAGCGACCCGGTCACATTGGGCGGCGGGATGACGATGCTGAACGGCTCGGCGGCCGGATCGTCCACAGGCGCGAAGGCGCCGGAGGCCTCCCATGCGGCGTAGAGGCGCGGTTCAGCGGTCGTCGGATCGAAGGTCTTGTCGAGCATGGCGGTTGCATACAGCCCCGCCCCGCGCGGCGGAAGCGGCGAACGCGCAAGCTACTATGCCGACAGACGGAGGAGGAACCGGGCCTTCTTGCTCCTCCCTCGATTCATCGGGCGAGGTGGCTCGCCCGCAGAACGTGACGGAGGGGGCGCAACCGCGTGATCAGGATGTATCGGCACAATGGGCTCGCTCGCCCCCTCCGTCCTCCGCGGGACAGCGGAGGAGCTGGCCGTCGCCTATCGCGCGCGATTGCGGGCGATGCGCTCGACTTCCTCGGCGACCGAGGCCTGGACGATGGAGGGAAGGTTGGCGTCGAGCCAGTCCTTCAGCATCGGACGAAGCATCTCACGCACGACGTCTTCCAGGGTGTGGCCGTGACGGGGCATGGCGATGGCGGCCGACAGCTGTCCGAACGCGGAGGACGCCGCGGACGCCGCCGCAGCGCTCACCAGGGTGTCCATGGCCGGGGGCGCAGGGTACGGCGCGGGTTCCGGCTCGGGCGCCGGCGGCGGGGTGTAGGCGCTCATCGGCTCGGGCTCCGGCGCTGGCGCCTCGTCGGGGATGTAGGCGTCGATGTCGCCATGGGTCTCGACCCTCTCGGTAAGCTCCAACACTTCGTCTTCGACCAGCGGTTCCGGCTCGGGCGCGGCCACCGCCACAACG
>NZ_JAUXZW010000402.1 GCF_030693805.1 Phenylobacterium sp. | reverse complement strand
CGCCCAGGCGCTGGTCAACGGCCAGGTGACGGTCGAGGGCGGGCGGCTTCGCGTCGATTTCCGCCTGTGGGACGTGTTCTCCGAACAGCAGTTGCTGGGCCTGCAGTTCACCGCCAGTCCCGAGAACTGGCGGCGCGTGGCGCACAAGATCTCCGACGCCGTCTACGAGCGGTTGACCGGCGAGAAGGGTTATTTCGACACCCGCGTCGTGTTCGTCGCCGAAAGCGGCGGGCGGGTCGGACGGGTCAAGCGGCTGGCGATCATGGACCAGGACGGCGCCAATCCCAGCTACCTGACCGACGGCTCATACATCGTCATGACGCCCAGGTTCTCCTCGACCAGCCAGGAGATCACCTACATGGCGCTGCGGCCCGAGGGGTCGTCGATCTATCTGTTCAACCTGGAAACGGGCCGTCGCGAGACCCTCGGCGACTTCCCCGGCATGGTGTTCGCGCCGCGCTTCTCGCCCGACGGCGGGCGCGTGGCGTTCTCGGTGGAGCGCGGCGGCAACAGCGACATCTATGTGATGAACCTTCGCAGCCGCACCTCCACGCGGCTGACCGCCGACCCGGCGATCGACACATCTCCGTCGTTCTCGCCAGATGGGACCAAGATCGTCTTCAACTCTGACCGCGGCGGCAATCCGCAGCTCTATGTGATGAACTCCGACGGCTCCGGCGCGCGTCGCCTGTCCTTTGGCTCGGGTCGCTACACCACCCCGGTGTGGAGCCCGACCGGGGAATACATCGCCTTCACCAAGCAGACCGGCGGCAGTTTCCATATCGGCGTTATGCGGCCAGACGGATCCGACGAGCGCACGCTCACCGACAGCTACCTCGACGAAGGCCCCACCTGGGCGCCGAACGGCCGCGTGCTGATGTTCTTCCGCGAGGGCCAGGGCCAGGGGCCGCGCCTGTGGTCGGTGGACGTCACCGGTCGGGTGCAGCGCGCGACGCCCTATCCGGGGTCCGGATCCGATCCGGCGTGGTCGCCGCTGTTGGACTGACAAGTCGAGTCAAATGAAACGATCGCGTGATCTCGACCGTTCGAATGTTGCACCGCCAGTTCGCGCGGTGGAGTCTGGACCTGGCGCGCGTTGCGCCTTTGGTCAAACCCCCAACCTCAAGGAGAGGCCTCGCGTGATCATCACGAGCTTCAACACCAAGGGCGCAGTTAGACTGGCGCTAATCGTCGGCGTCGCCGCATCGATGGCCGCCTGTACGGCGCGGCCGAAGCCCGCGCCGGTCACTCCCACGCCGTCCGGCCCCACCGACTCGCAATCGAACCTCCCACCGCCCGGACCGGTCAGCCAGGCGCCGGTCCCGGGATCGGTCCAGGACTTCGTGATCAACGCCGGTGACCGAATCTATTTCGATTTCGACAGCTACACGATCCGCAGCGACGCCGGCCCCGTGCTCGACGCTCAGTCGGCATGGCTGCAACGCTATCCTGCGGTGGCCGTGCGCATCGAAGGCAACGCCGACGAACGCGGCACCCGCGAATACAACCTGGCGCTCGGCGCACGCCGCGCCAATTCCGTGCGCGACTACCTGGTCAACCGCGGGATCCAAGCCTCGAGGATCGCCACGGTGTCCTATGGCAAGGAACAGCCGATCGATCCGGGGACGTCGGAAGATTCCTACCAGCGTAACCGTAACGCCCACACCACGCTGACCTCCGGCGCACGCTAAGCCTCCATCGCGACCATCCCGGACGGGGCGGCCCCGTCCGGGAACAGGCGTGACCGCCGCAATTTGAACGCCGCGCCTTGCAGATGATCCGCTCATGCCGCTTCGCCGACTGCTGATTCCCGCCGCCTTCGTCCTGCTGACGCTGAGCCCATCTCTAGGGCTGGCCCAGACGCCGATGGACGATCCCCTCGACGCCCGCGACGCCCGCCGTGTCGAGCGGATGGAAAAGGTGGTGCGCGAACTGCGCGCCATCGTCTTCCAGGCCCGCGACACCGGCCGCCCGGTGGTCGTGCAGCCGGCCGAGACCGACTACCAGATGCAGGAACTGACCCGCCGGGTCGGCGACCTGGAACAGACGCTCACCCGCATCAACGGCGCGCTCGACTCGACCTCCCACGAACTGCAGCAGTCACGCGCCGCGACCCAGGCGCTGGAAGCGCAGAACCGCGCCTTGGCCGACCGGCTGAGCGCCGCGGAACAACGCGCCGTCGCCCCGCCCGAGGGCGTCCCTGCGCCGGTGGCAGGCGGCCCGGCCGCGCCCACCGCGGCCGAGGCGTTCACCCGTGCGCGCCAGCAGATGCTGGGCGGCGACTACGACGGCGCCGAAGTCGCGTGGCGCAACTATGTGGCCAACTACGCCGACAGCCCGAAGACGCCGGAGGCCCACTATTGGCTCGGCAAGACCCTTGCTGTGCGCGCCGCGCATGCTGATGCGGCCGCGGCGTTCATCGGCGCGATCCGCGGCTGGCCGCAGACCTCATGGGCGCCCGACGCCGTGGTCGAACTCTCGCGCGCGCTGATCGGCCTGAAAAAACCCACAGACGCCTGTCAGACCCTGGCCGAGCTGACCCGCCACTATCCCAAGGCGCCGCCCGCCGTGCTGGCGCGCGCCCAGGCCGCTCGCGCCCAGGCCAAGTGCGCGGCCTGACTTCCCGACGTCAGTCGCCGTCTGCCGCCTTCGATGGCCGCGTCGACCAAGCGCTGGACCGACGGCTCTCAAGGACGTCGCCGTCGCCGGTTGCTGTCGCCATTTCCGGCGGCGGCGATTCCCTGGCCTTGCTGCTGACCACACTCCACTGGGCTGAACGTCATGGGCGCCGCGTCCTGGCGCTTAGCCTCGATCATGGATTGCAGCCGCAGAGCGCCGCCTGGACGCGGGCCTGCGGCGAGCGCGCGCGCAAGGCGGGCGCTGCGTTCCGCGCGCTGACCTGGGACGGCCCAAAGCCGCCGTCGGGTCTGCCGGCCGCGGCGCGTGGCGCGCGTCACGCCCTGCTGGCCGAGGCGGCGCGGGAGGCCGGCGCAAGCGTCCTGTTGATGGGGCACACCGCCGACGACATCGCTGAAGCGCGGCTGATGCGCGAGGCCGGCCCGCGGCTGGGCGAGCCTCAGGAATGGGCGCCCTCGCCCGCCTGGCCGCAGGGCCGCGGCGTCTTCGTCCTGCGCCCGATGCTGTCATTGGGCAGGGCGGAGATCCGCGACTGGCTGGC
>NZ_JAUXZW010000391.1 GCF_030693805.1 Phenylobacterium sp. | reverse complement strand
ATGGGCGGAAACCTGCTACGCCGGACCACCCACCCGTGAGTTTCCAAACGGACTCTAAGACATAGCTGCTCGGGGTGTGACGGGGTGGAGCCCATTCGGCTGGGTTTACAGCGAAAACGCACGAACGAGGACGAGCGTGACATTGTCTCGCCCTCCCCGATCGAGAGCCAGTTCAAGCAGGCGATCGGCAGCGGCGCCTGGGGCTGTCGCCACTAGGATGTCAGCAATCTCCTGATCATCAATCAGGCCTGAAAGCCCGTCTGAGCACAGCAGGAAGATGTCGCCCGCCTCGACGTCACCAGTCACGACGTCGAGCGCTAGCGGGTCGACATGGCCGACCGCGCGCGTGATCACGTGCGCCTTCGGGTGGGTTCGCGCGTCCTCCGGCCTCAGGGCGCCTGCATCCTGAAGCGCTTGCACTAGGCTGTGGTCGGTTGTGAGGCGAATGAGGTCGCCGTTTCGACATCGGTAGGCGCGGCTGTCACCTGCCCAGACGCAGGCGAAGTGCGAGCCGTGGATCACCAGCGTGACGACGGTGGAACCGATCGGTCCTCCCGTTCCTCCGGCTTGATTGATCAGCGTGAGATTTACGCGTTGAAGGGCCTGGCGAATGCCAGCCAGGCGCGTGTAGCCCGAGCCGACATCGCTCAACGCATCGAGCGCCTCGACGATCAAACCGCTCGCTAGCTCGCCGGATTGGTGACCGCCCATGCCGTCAGCGACGGCCCAAAGCTGTTTGTCCGAGCGGTCCAGGAAGCGGTCTTCGTTGATCGCACGCACGCGCCCGGCATGTGTGCGCGCCTCTGACCGGAAGCTAAGCGCCGCCGCGCTAACTTGGGCATGAGCCGACGCGGGAGCCCTCATGCCGCCACGCCCATGGCATCGAGTTCCTGAGCGCGCTGCTCGTAGGCAGTCACGAAAGCGCGGTTGAGCGCGCTGTGCGGGTCGGCGAGCGCCCGGGTCTGCAGGTCCGCGTGCAACTTGAGATACTGCGCCCACGCCACCTGTGACCGAGGCTTCAGCGTGAAGGCCTGCCCTTGCGACGGCGCCTCGATGGCCTGTGGGCTGAGCTCGTCGAGCGTCGCCCCGATCGCGCCGCGCATGCCGGCCATCAGACACAGCAGATGTTTCTTCAGATCCTCGAAGGAGGCCGCGACCGCCGCCCGGCCAGAGAGGAAGCCGTCGTCGCGATCTCGCAGCAAGTCGACCGCAACCCGCTGCGCCGGGGCCCAGCGGAACGGGTTGTTCCCCTGCGCGTGCACCCGCGTGTGGTCGAGGCTGTAATCCGCTTTGACGGCCGTCCGCTCGTTCATGAGATCGCTGAGACCCAGCATGGTCTGCTGATAAACGGCGCCGAGATGGCGCATCACTTCCAGCGGATCCTGGCCGGCGAACAGCGAGGCGTCGAGCTTCGCGCCGGCGCAAAAGGCGTCGAGCAGCGATCCGTCGCTTGGCGTCGGCTTCGACGCCTCCGACCAGTCCGATGGCACGGTGGCGGCGGCCTGGTTGAGTGCACCGTCCTCCAAGATCGGCCTTACGAACGGCGCCTCGAACAGGCTCGCGTCGGACGTCGGCTGCAGGGTTTGGGCGGCGGTCGCACGCGCCTCGACCAACATCATGAACTCGCCGAGGCGAAAGGTATCGCCGTCGGTGACCGGAACGCTTTCATCGGCAGGAACGCGCGTGGCGCTCCGGCCCAGAAAGACGCCGTTGGCGCTGGTATCGCGGACGTTGAGGCCGTCGGCGTCCAACGTCACCACGCAGTGTCGGCGCGAGATGGTCCGATTGGGATCCTCGATCGTCCAATCAGCGTCTTCGTCACGGCCGACCACGATCTGGCCGGCAGCGATCTCGCGCGCGTCTATCTGGCTGAATGGGTCGTCGTGACGAAACAGGCGCAGGGTGAACATGGCGGAGGACTTCACTGCGATTGGACGCGGCGGCGGCGCGTCGGGCGAAGCGTCTGCGCCTCGACCAAAGGCGCGATCTGGGTCTGATCCAAGTCGACGTCGGAAGCGACCGCGGCAGGCGTCAGGGACGACTGATCCACCGATCGGACCCCCGCTGCAGCCCCCAGCGTCTGCAGTCTGTTATGCAGCGCTTCGGACAAATTATTGTAGGCGTTGAACAACTCGCCAAACTCGTCCTTGCGATGATGGGAGATGCGGAAGTCGAGATCGCCGCCCGTGGCGTCCTCCATCGCCTTGCGAAGGCGGCGGATGGGTTCGGCGAGCAAATGGGCCATGACGAAACTCGCGGCCATCACGACCGCCAGGACAACCCAGGCCAGCCCCGCCATCAGCCATTTCGAAAGCGTGACCGCCGATTGCAGCGGCGCGCCCGAAACACGCACATCGACCACGCCGAAGGCGTGGCCGGCGTAGACGATTGGCCGAACGAAACGGAAATCCTCGGCGCCGCCGGCCGAAGCCGGTCGCGTCACGATGACGGTCGGCCCGCGCTCGACTACAGCCTCGCCCTTGGCGGGGATATAGGTCCGGCCAACCTGCCGTGGGTCGCTGGCGGCGCGCACCCTTCCCTCGCCGTCGACCACGGTGAGCGCCTGGATGTTTCGGTCGGCGGCGGCGGCCTTGATAAAGGCCTGCACCGGCAGCCAGTCGCGTTCAGCGGGCGGCAGGGCGGCGTTCTCCGCGGCGCTCAGCGCCGCGTTGCTGGCGACAAAGGAGGCCATCGCCGACCCCGAGGTCAGCGCCATCTCCTCCATCGCCCGGTGCTCGCGATTGAGAACCGCGCCAATGCTCACCGCCAGGGCGGTCGCGGTGATCAGCGCCATCACCAGGGTCAGCCGCAGTTGAAGCGGCAGATTCCTTCGCTTGGCGTCGCGGACCGGGGCGTAGGCCGCCTGCTCACGCCGCAGAGCCTCGGCGAGGTGCGCCCCGTCGACGAAGCGCCGCTCCGGGCGCTTGGCCAGCAGCTTGGTGATAATGAATTGCAAGCCGGCCGGCGCGCGCGGCGCGAACCTCACAATCGGCTCCGGGTCCTGCTGGGTTATCTGTAGGGCGAGGGTGACCGCGGTCGCGCCCGAGAAAGCCTTGGCGCCGGTCAGCAGTTCGTAGAGCACCACGCCGGTGGAGAACAGATCCGAGCGGCCGTCGAGCTCGCGCCCCAGCGCCTGTTCGGGGCTCATGTACCGCGGCGTGCCGAGGATCTGTCCGACCTGCGTCATCGACGCCTCGGCGTCGTGGCTCTCCGGATCCGCTTCGTTGACCCTGGCGATCCCAAAATCCAGAATCTTCAGACTGGCGCCGTCCGCCAACAGCAGGATGTTGGAGGGCTTGATGTCGCGGTGCACGACGCCCAACCCGTGCGCATAGTGCAGAGCCTCGGCCAACTGCAGGCCGATGGCGGCGACCTCCTGCGGCGGCAGCTGCCTGCGGCGGGCGACGACTGCATCGAGCGGCTCGCCGTCCAGCAGCTCCATGGCGATGTACGGAGCCCCAACCTCCTCGCCGACGTCGAAGATGGTGACGATGTTGGGGTGGGAAAGCGCACCAGCCGCCTTTGCCTCTCTGACGAACCGCGCGACGTACTCGCGGTTTTGGCAGAACTCCGGCTTCAGCACCTTGATTGCGAGCACGCGGTTGATCGTTGGATCATAGGCCCGATAGACGTCAGCCATGGCCCCGTGACCGATCCGTTCCTGGATCTCGAACCGGCCTACCCTCTGCAGCAAGGCGATCTCCCGTCGTGACTCGTCAGAGCTTTTGCTTTGATTGCCTGACTTCGCTGCGCCAAGCGCCGGGGTGACCGGATCCGGCCGACCCACGACGCGAGGTCACTCAGCTGCAACCTACACGCAAAGTGCTTTCGCAGTTCTCAACAGTATTTGTCGACCTCCCGACTCAACTCAGCCGCGTCGCAATAACAACAAGCTCCACCATGGGTGCAGTGATGCGGGGAGCGACTACGATCGTTTGCGTACCGTCGTCTGGATGCGTTGAGCGCGATCGAGGTCGCGCCGGATAAGTGCGCTGTCTGGATCGAGCTGCTGGGCCTGTCGGAGCAACGATACCGCCTGGTCGATCCGCCCGCCGCTCATCTTCTCCAGCGCATCACCCCGGAGTCTGCTGGCACGCGCGGGGTCTCGGCTCGCCGTCGCGGTCGTGGTGGCGGGGCCCTGTGGCCGTGCGGCGCGGGCCGGCGGCGCCTTCGGCGCCACGCCGGGGACCTTGATCATCATGCCAGCCCGAGCGGCGTTTGGCGCAGCAATGCCGTTGTAGCGGGCCAGCGCATAGAACATCAGCCGGTCGCCCATCAGTCGATCGGCAAGCGTCGTCAGGCTTTCACCAGGCTTGATGCGATATGTGTAATGGCGCGCGCCCAACAGGATTTCCGGATCTTGGTCGATTTGGTTCAGCAGTTTGCGCGCCTGCGAATTCGCAGGCTCTTCGACCAGAGCCGCGCCTAATTCTGCTCGCGCGCGGTCAATTGAACCCACACCCAACAGAGAAACGGCCTGGGCGACCCGTTCCCGCGCGGTGAGACCTGGCGTCGTGAGCGTGGCGGCAGGCGCCGAGGCGACGGCGCTCGCGCTCTTGACGGCGCCGGTGGAGGCGCACGCAGCCAGCACCATCACCGCGGAACAGGCGGCGAGCGTGCGAAGTGCGATGCGGCTATTGGATCCGGTCATTGGTTTATCCGCTGTTGCAGAGCCGCGCCCCGCCGCCTGGCGGGTGAGGCGATAAGTCCAAGCCAATCCGGATCGCTGACGCATTCAATGAACTGCTCGGCCGGCATCGGCTTGGCGAAGAAATAGCCCTGGAACATGCCGCAACCGATCAGCGTGAGCGCCTCGACCTCCTCGCGCTGTTCGACGCCTTCAGCGAGCACGGTCATGTCGAGCCCCTTGGCCAACGCAACCAGCGCGCTGCAGATCGCGTGACTGTCGCGCCGAAGGTGGACGTCAGTGACGAATTCGCGGTCGATCTTGAGCTTGCTAAACGGAAGATTCTTCAAATAACTCAGATTGGAATAGCCCGCGCCGAAGTCGTCAATGGCGACGCTGACGCCCAGGTCGCGCAGGCGCGTCAGGGTCTGGCGGGTGCGCTCGGCGTCCTCCATCGCGGTGGTTTCGGTCAGTTCGACTTCGAGCGCTTGAGGTTCGAGCCGATGAAGCTCGAGCGTTCGGGCGATGGTCTGGCTCAGCACCGGGTCGTGGAACTGGCCGGCGGAGAGGTTCACGGCCATCTTCAGGCCGCTGAGGCCATGCTCGGTCCAGGCCTTCGCCTCGCGGCAGGCGGTGTTCAACACCCAAAGGCCGACTTCATCCATCATCCCAGCTTCCTCCAGCACAGGGATGAAGGCGTCGGGCGGAACCAGGCCCCGCTCGGGGTGTCGCCATCGCAGCAGCGCTTCGGCGCCGATTAGCCTGCCGGCCACGAGGTCCACCACGGGCTGGAAGTGCAGCAGCAGTTCGTCGCGTTGTACGGCCTTGCGCAAACTCTGTTCCAGCGAGAAGCGCGCCCGCGCCGCAGCTGACGAGTCCGCCGAGAAGAATCGCAGTTTCTGGCCGGCGGCCGACGCGCCCTTTTGCGACGCGGCGAGGGCGCGGGTCAGCAGAGTGGTGGGATCTCGCGCATCGTCCGGACAGAGGGCTGCACCCATCTCGACGCTGGGGGTCAGCTTGAAACCCTCGCGCCCCACATCTTGGGCCAGCACATAGGCGATGGCCTGCATCTCGCCGCCGGCTAGTTCGCGCCCCTCCGCGCCGGCGAACCAAATCGCGAAGCAGTCCCGATCCACCTGCGCCAGCGGGCGGCCAGCTCGCAGCGCGCCGCGCATCCGCACGGCTAGTGTCGCAAGCATCCCGTCGGCCTCAGCCTGGTCGAACGCCGCCAACCGGTCGTAGTCGACGACGCGCATCACGCCGAGAACCCCTTCGGCTCCCGACAGGTCCGGCGCCGCCAGAGCGTCGAGGAACGGCTCGCGCGTGGGCAGGCCGGTGACCGGATGACGATGGTTCAGCCGATGGCCAAGCGCGTGATGACGCGCGGCGACATAGCGGATGTCGGCCAGCAGTTGCCTGGCCGAACCGTCTTTGCGGGCTGTCGCGCCATCACCCACGCTGGCGCGAAGCTCTCCAGCCGCGCGGCCAAGCTGTCGCACCAGCACGGAGAGACCGATCAGCGGCGCTCCGGCGCCAAGCACCGCCAGCGCGAACGACCACGGCTCGTCGATAAGCAATAGCAACGGCGCCGCGACGGCCACCCCGGAGAGCGACAGAATCGTCACCCCAAAACCGAGAGGGGGACGAAGTGCGCCAGCCGTCGGATGTTCGCCCGTCATCGCAAATGGGAAACGTAGATGTTCATGCCGGCATATTTCTCTCAGGAAACCTGCAGGGCCGTGAAAATTCAGTACTAATCGGAGATGAATCACCGATGCCCATGTTGCTTCCCCTTCGCATCGAGAGGGACTTGCTGCGGGCGGACTGAGCGGAGCGCAAACGTCGCCTAATCTGTGCAGGCCTGTGTTTGGCGATGAAAATCAGCACCTCAGCGTTCGTCTTGGAAGGCCGCTGATCGTGGTGCCGCCCTGGGGATCTTAGGCCTGCAACCGAAGTCTGCGGGCCGTGTTCACAGCTTCCCAGGTCCAGCAGATGAGACATCCATGTCCAGTGGTGAGGCGCAGCCCGGATCCGTAGGCGAAGTCCTTGGACTTGGTGGTCGCCAGGCGAATCCGCCAGGACGCGCGTCTGGTCAGCCGCCCACCGCTGCGATCGCCGTAAAGCTCGCGTCGCAGGCTACAAACGCCAAACGCGCGCTGCAGATCGTGCATCTGGCGTCGAGCGAGCGCCGCGCCGAGGAGATCGGCCGTTCACTGGCCGGCCTCGCTCCCCACATCGACGTCATCATCCTTCCGCCGTGGGACTGTCTTCCATATGACCGGGCTTCCCCGTCGCGCGACATCATGGGGCGGCGCCTCGCGGCTTTGCGACAGCTGTCGGCGAAGGCGAAGCGCCCTCGGATCCTGGTGTTGTCGCCGGAGGCGCTCGTTCAACGGACGCCTGCTCGGAAGATCGTGAGCGAGGCGACGTTCGAAATCCATGTTGGCGAGGCGCTGGACCGCGCGGCGCTCATGCGTTTCGCGATGCGTACCGGTCACGTGGTCGACGACCGGATCGATGAGCCTGGCGAGATCGCGATGCTGGGCTCGGTGGTCGACATCTTCCCCGCCGACGCCGCCCAACCGGTCCGCATTGTACTAGGCGATGGCGATGTTGTCGGCGAGATCAGGACCTACGATCCCCTGACGCAGCGTTCTGACGCCATTCGCCAGACCCTGGTCCTCGGCCCGGCGAGCGAGTGGATTGCGGACACCCACCAGACCGAAGACGATGCACCCTTCCCAAGGCCAGTTGGCGTCGAGCACCGATTGCCTGAGTACTACGCCACGCTGGAAAGCGTCTTCGACCTCGCAGCGAAGGCGTCATTGTCCCAAGACCCGAACGCCGCCGAACGTCTGGCGGCGATGGAATCTCAGATTCTTGAGGCTTACGAGGCCCGGTGCTCGCTCGGCGGTCTGGACGACGCGCCGCCTCTCGCCACGGAACGGCTCTATGTGCTGGGACGCGAGCTGGACGAGCGAATGGGCGCGTGGACACCGCTGATCCTCGATCTGGACGGCGTTGAGGCCACAGCCGGGTTGGCGGTTCAGCGCAATCCGGGTCGGGCATTCTGCGACCTTGTAGATCTCCATCGCACTGAAGGCCGTCGCGTGGTGCTCACCGGTCTTAGACATGAGCAACGGGCGCTGGCGAAGGCGCTGGATCGAGGCCTGGGTCTGAAGCCTGGCGTAGCGCCCGACTGGGACGCGGCTCGCAACGCTCCGGCAGGTGACGTCGTCAGCCTCGAGGTCGACCTGGAGACAGGATTCGTTGAGCCAGCAGCTGCGCTGGCGGTGATCGCCGCAAGCGACGTCCTTGGCGGGAGGGTGGCCGCGCGTAAGACGCAGGGCGCCGCCGCGCTGCTAGCCGAGCCCGATCTGAGGATCGGCGATGTCGTCCTCCACGAGGATCATGGCGTCGGCGTCCTGCGCGACCTGCGTACGGTCCACGTGGACGGCGTCGATCGCGACACTTTGCACCTGGAATACTTCGGCGGCGCCAGCCTTCTCGCCCCCGTCGAGGAGATCGGTCGGATCTGGCGCTACGGCGCTGAGGAATCCGCAGTGACGCTCGATCGACTGAAGGGAGACGCCTGGACGAAGCGCCGGGCCGAGGTGAGCGCCTACATCGACCAGACCGCCGCGGACTTGGTCGCCCTGGCGCGCGTGCGGGAAGGTGCGACGTGCCCACCGCTGACGCCGCCGCGGGCGGCCTATGCGAAGCTCTCCGCCCGCTTCGCTTATCCCGAGACGCCGGACCAGGCTGCAGCGATCGAGGCGGTTCTCGCCGATCTCGCGTCTGGACGCCCCATGGACCGACTGATCTGCGGCGACGTCGGATTCGGCAAGACCGAGGTCGCTTTGCGCGCCGCCGCGGCCGTCGCCCTGAGCGGCCGCCAAGTGGCGGTCGCCGCGCCGACCACGGTGCTGGTGCGCCAGCATGTGGAGACCTTCGAACGGCGCTTCGCGGGTACGGGCGTCAAGGTCGGGCGCCTTTCGCGCCTCGTGGGCGCGGCGGAGGCGAAGTCGGTCCGCGAGGGTTTGGCGAGCGGCGAAATCGGGGTGGTCATCGGCACCCAGTCGCTCGCAAGCGACGACGTGGCCTTCGCCGACCTCGGCCTGATGATCATTGATGAAGAACAGAAATTCGGCGCGGTCCTCAAGAGCAAGTTGCGTGACTTGGCGGCCGAGGGCCATCTGCTGACGCTGACCGCAACGCCGATCCCGCGCACTCTGCAGGCGGCGATGGTCGGGCTGCAGGACGTGAGCGTCATCGCCAGTCCCCCCGCCAGGCGTCGGCCCATCCGCACGTTCCTGGCGCCACTCGACCCTGCGAGCCTGCGCACCGCCCTGCTGCGCGAACAAAGGCGCGGCGGACAGAGCTTCTTCGTCGTTCCTCGTATCGACGACATCGAGCCGATGCGCAGTCGACTGGCGGAGATCGCGCCGGAACTTTCTGTCGCGATCGCCCACGGCGGACTGTCGGCCGACGCGACCGACAAGGTGATGATCGATTTCGCCGACGGACGTGGGGACGTGCTGCTAGCGACCAACATCATCGAAAGCGGCCTCGACGTCCCGCGGGCGAACACGATGTTCGTCTGGCGGCCTGATCGCTTTGGCCTCTCTCAGTTGCATCAGCTTCGCGGGCGCGTGGGACGCGGTCGCACTCAGGGCGTCGCCTACCTGCTCGCCGATCCTGCCGAAGACCTTTCGGAGGCGACGCGGGCGCGGCTATCGACCCTGGAGGCTTTCGATCGACTGGGTTCGGGACTGGCGATCAGCGCCCGCGACCTCGATCTGCGCGGCGGCGGCGACCTCGTTGGAGAGGAACAGGCAGGCCACGTGCGGATGGTCGGCTCGGCCCTCTATCAGCGCCTGCTCGCCCGAGCGATCCGCTTGGCGCGTGGCGAGGAGGTCGCGCCGGAATGGGCGTCGTCGCTCAACCTTGGCGAGATCGGCTCGATCCCGACGGACTACGTCCCCGACGCAGTGACGCGCATCAACCTTTACGCACGCGTCGCACGCATGGATGGCCTCGGAGAGGTCGACGACTTCGAGGAGGAGCTCGAAGACCGCTTTGGCTCCATCCCCAAGCAGACCGCGGCGCTGCTCGCCCTCGCCCGACTGCAGATCCTGGCCAGGGCTGCTGGCGTGCGCGCGATCGGCGCAGGACCAAAGGGCATCGCCATGTCCCTGGCCCCAGGCGCTGCCGGGAGCGCATTGGCGCGACTTGGCGAAAGCGGCGATGTGGTCAGCGTCAAGGATGACCGGCTGGTCTTCCAGACGCGCCCGAAGGACGCCGCAGATCCGGTCGGGTTCGTCGAGCGCATGCTGACGCGGCTGGTGGGCTGATCTGGCTGTGTGAACCTTCTACGTCCCCACGCGCTGACGAAGAAACTGGAGGATCCCATGCGCTCATACCTGACACTTTCAACCGCCGCCGCGGTCGCTGCTTTTTCATTGGCCGCGTGTAACAAGCCGGCCCCCGAGGCGCCGGAAGCCCAACCGGTGAACGCGGCTCAGGACGCCGTCGGCGCGGCCGTCGGCCAGGCCTCCGCCACGACGTTGGGCGCCAACGACACCGACGCCTTCGTCTCGAACGCCAGCCAAAGCGATATGTACGAGATCGAGGCGGGCAAGATCGCCCAAAGCCGCTCCAAGACCGACGCGGTGAAATCCTTCGCCGCGATGATGGTCAGCGATCACACAGCGATGTCCAATGAGATGAAATCGCTCATTGCGGCCGCGCAGAAGACGCCGGCCGCCAGCCTCGACGAACGCCGACAGGGCTTGATCGACAATTTGAAGGCTGCGACCGACGCGAATTTCGACCGAACCTATCTCGACCAGCAGGCCGCGGCGCACGAGGAAGCGCTGACCTTGATGCGCGGATACGCTGACAACGGCGGCGACGCCGGCCTGAAGGGCGGCGCGGCGAAGGCGGTCCCCAAAATCCGGACCCACCTCGAGAAGGTGAAATCGCTGCAAACCGCCGTGAAATAGCTTCGCCCCATCGGACGGCCGCATCTACCTTCTGAGCCGCGCTGATCCGGTCGCGTGGGTTTAAATGGCTGCCGACACGCCACCCTTTCTGTTTGTCGCGTTGACTATGTGCCGCAGCGCGCTGCAAGCAGCGATGCATGACCAGTGATCCAGCGCCCCTACCCGACAGTGAGGTGTCCGGAACACGAAACGCGCCAATGGCCACCGACGGGCTGGCGCCGCCGTATTGGTCTTGGGCAGGCTTGCTGCTTGGCGTGCGCGCCATGCTGCCGCTCCTGCCAGGCCAGTTCGTGTTCGGGATGGCGTTTGGCGCACTCGCTGCGCAAAGGGAGTTTTCCCTAGCCGAAGCATTGGCGATGACCAGCTTCGTTTACGCAGGTATGTCGCAATTTGTCGCCGTGCAATCATGGCCGGAGATGCTGACACCTTCGACAATCGCAGCACTAGTATTGGTCACTGCGACAGTTAATGTCAGATTCTTCCTCATGGGCGCTTCGCTTCGCCCATGGCTCGGGCCACTACCGGCTTGGCAAATCTATCCACCATTGGCGATCAACACAGATGGAGGATGGTTGTTGGCCACGCGCTATCGTGAGCGCGGTGGAGCGGACGCCTCGTTCTATCTTGGTGGCCAGCTTCTATCCTACTGCATGTGGGTCCTGGCGGCCGTACCGGGCTATCTGTTCGCCGAGCGAATCGCCGATCCACGCGCCTATGGCGTCGATTTACTCATGCCGGCGTTCTTCGCTGCGCTCCTCATTCCCTCCTGGCGAGGCGTCTCGCACGCGGCGCCATGGGTGGTGTCGGGCATTGTGGCCGTCGCGGTCACCTCTCTCGCACCAGGCTATTGGTTCATCATAGCAGGCGCGGTTGCCGGGACAGTCACTGCGGGCTTGATGAATGACTGAGCTCATTCGCGGCGATGTGATGATCGCGATCCTGAGCATGGCTGCCGTGACGGTCGCCATGCGGATCAGCGGATTTTGGTTGATGCGCTACGTGCCGGCGACACCGCGGGTCAAGCGTATGCTCGGCGCGCTGCCGGGTTCGATCATCGCAGCGGCAGTCCTTCCAGTCGTGATTCACGGTGGGTTGGTTGCGGCGCTCGCCGTGGTGGCGGCGATGGTCTTGATGGGGTTGACCAAGAGCGATTTCCTCGCCGTGATCGCCGGCATGGGCGTTGCCGCCCTCGCCCGGTACGCTGGAATGGCTGGATAGTCGGCTTGCCCGAGGGCCGCGTCCGCCTCGCGCCGCTTTTGCATCACCAGGTCGATCACCTCGCCTTCGTCGTTCGAGGCGTCAACCATCGTGCCCGCACCTTTTCCGCGGGTCCATTTCGCCAAAAAGGATCTCAACCCGCCTAGCCGCTTCGGTTTCCCATGCACTTCTCAATTGACAGGGATTATGGCGACCGGTCTATATGTGATCGCCGTCGCTGGAAGCGGCTGGCCGCGTTGGACCGTTGGATGTCGATCCCTAGAAGGCCGGCGGTTCCATGATGACTTCCTTGCAGCATCACCCCGTTGGTCATGGAGAGCACATGAGTGAACAGTCGCTCGTCGAGAAGCTTGAAGAGATCAACAGCCGAGCTGCGTTCAATCGCTGGGCGGGTCTCCGCGTTACGGCGGCTGAACCAGGATTGGTCGAACTGACGCTCGCGTGGCGTGAAGACTTCGGTCAGTACAACGGGTTCTTGCACGCAGGGATGATCGGGGCGCTGATCGACACGAGTTGCGGCTTTGCCGCCGTGACGACGAACGAATGGGTGATGGCGTCCCATTTTTCTGTGAATTGCCTCGCACCTGCTCGAGGAGAAACCTTCGTGGCCCGGGCGCGAATACTCAAGCCCGGCCGCAAACAGATCTTCGCCGCGGCGGAGCTGTTCGCCGTGTCCGAAGGGCGATCTACGCTCGCTGCGACGGGCCAGACGCTCCTCGTACCGACACAAGACAGAGCCGCGCCGCAAGCCTGACGATGTCACAAGCCGCCACGTCAAGGACTAGGAGACTTCGATGAATAACTTCATTGCGCGTGAATTGCGCGATCATATTCTAACGATTACTCTGACGCGCGCTGCGAAACGCAACGCCCTCACCAGTGCGATGTACGATGACCTCTCCCAAGCGCTCGAAGA
Source organism: Phenylobacterium sp. (assembly GCF_030693805.1). GTDB lineage: Bacteria > Pseudomonadota > Alphaproteobacteria > Caulobacterales > Caulobacteraceae > Phenylobacterium. The sequence continues at coordinate 27,510 of NZ_JAUXZW010000391.1, read as the reverse complement.
GGCTGAGATAGATCCGGAAGTTCGCGTAATTCTGCTGCAAGCGGACGGCGACAACTTCACCGCCGGCAACGACATTCCCGATTTTATAGAGCATTCGACCGCGCCAGGCGCATCGGAGCCTGCCGCCTTCCGCTTCGTCCGCAACCTTGGCGCCGCGTCCAAGCCGATCGTCGCGGCCGTCCAGGGTAACGCAGTCGGCGTCGGCGCCACCCTGCTGCTGCACTGCGACCTGGTGTATCTCGCCGACAATGCGAGGCTCGTCGCGCCGTTCGTAAACCTCGCACTGGTTCCGGAAGCAGCATCGAGCTGGTTGATGCCTTTGAGGATCGGGCATGTCCGCGCCTATGCGATGTTCGCCTTGGGCGAGCCGATCGATGCGACGACGGCGCTTCAGGCCGGGCTCGCGAACGCGGTCGTTCCGGTCGCCGAAGTTCGCGGGCGCGCCGCGGCGGCTGCGTCGGCGCTGGCCAGACAATCTGTGGGCGCCCTAGCGGCGACGAAGCATTTGATGCGAGAGCGGTCGACCATCGCGGCGCGCATCGAAGAAGAGCGCACCTTCTTCCTCGAGCGACTGAAGAGCCCCGAAGCGCTGGCAGCCTTCGAGGCGTTCACCGCGCGCGCCTCAAAAGCAACCAGCTGATTGAGACCTGGTATTCCGTGCGCTTCAGCAGCTTAAGGCCTCGAGAGGCAAGCTCCCGGCGCGCAGAATATCCGCCACTAAACCCGAGAGGCAATACGATGCAAAGTGAAGCTTCGACGAACCGACAGTGGGTGTTCCTGCGCAACCCCGAAGGCGCCGTGACGCCCGACATCTTCGAGTGGCGCGAGGCGGCGATCCCGGAGCCCGCACCGGGCCAGGTGCTGATCCGCAACCGCATGCTCTCGATCGACCCAGCCAACCGCGCCTGGATGCGCGGCCGCACCTACCGCGAGCAGGTCATGCCGGGAGACGTGATGCACGGCTACACCCTGGGCGAGGTGGTCGCCTCGACGGTGGATGACTTCAAGCCGGGCGATGTGGTTGAGGCCGACGGCGGTTGGCAGGACTAAGCCGCGCTCCCGGCCCGCGAGCTCGTCAAGCGGGATCCCGGCGCGCCGCTCGAGGAGTTGATCGGCCTCTACGGGATTACCGGCCTGACCGCCTATTTCGGCCTTTTCGACATCGGCCGCATGAAGGCCGGCGACACGGTGGTGGTGTCGGCCGCGGCCGGCGCGGTAGGCGTGATCGCGGGCCAGCTCGCCAGGCTGGCCGGGGCCCGCGTCGTAGGGATCGCCGGCGGCCCGGAGAAGTGCGCCTGGCTTACGCAGGACCTCGGTTATCACGCGGCCGTCGATTACAAGGCCGGCGACTTTCAAAAGGCGCTGGGGCGCGCCTGCCCGGACGGCGTCGACCTCTATTTCGACACTGTCGGCGGCCGGGTCCTGGACGCAGCGCTGCGCGTGATGAAACAGGGCGGCTGCGTGGTCTGCTGCGGAGCGATCGCCAACTACGACATCAGCGGCGCGCCGTTCGTTTCGCCCCTGCTTCCGGGGGTGTTGGTCGGCCGCCGGCTGCGGATGGAAGGCTTCATCATCTTCGACCATTTCCCACGCCGGGGCGAGGCCGAGGCGCGCATGCGCCGCTGGGTCGCCGAGGGCCAGCTGCGGCCGATCGTCGACATGGCCGACGGCCTGAACCAAGCGCCGGACGCCCTCATCCGGCTGCTGGCGGGCGGAAACCGCGGCAAAGTCGCCGTCCGGCTGAGCTGAGCGCGCGCCTCAAGCCGCGGCGTAGAGGGCGATCTCCAGCAGTCCGTGGGTTCACGCCCCGGAGTGCTGGCTTCCTGGATAATGATGTATATACATCAATCATGCTCAGACGCCTGCCCCCACTGCCCTTTCACTACGCCTTCGTCGTTCTGACCCTGACATTTCTGGCGTTGCTGGCCGCCGCCGGATTGAGGAGCGCGCCCAGCGTCCTGATCATGCCGCTGCAGCTCGCCTTCGGCTGGGACCGCACGACGGTATCCACAGGAGCCGGCCTCGGTATCCTCATCTATGGCCTGATCGGGCCGTTCGCGGCGGCGCTGATGCAGAGTTTCGGCATCAAGCGCGTGTTGCTTTGGGGGCTGGTCTTGATGGCCGGCTCCACTTTCGCGAGCCTCTTCATGACCGAGGCTTGGCAGTACTTCCTGACCTGGGGCCTGGTTTCCGGAATCGGCAGCGGGGCCGTGACAGGCGTCTTGGCCGCGGCCGTCGTCAACCGCTGGTTCGCGCGTCGCCAGGGTTTGATGATGGGGTTGCTGACGGGCAGCGCCGCGACGGGCTCCCTAATATTCCTGCCGTTCCTCGCACACCTGTCGCAGATGGGAGATTGGCGTCCTGTTGTCTGGACTGTGACGCTCGCGCTGGCGGCGCTCATTCCCATCATCTTCCTGTTCATGCCGGAACATCCTCAGGACAGGGCGCTCGGGCGCTATGGCGAGGCCGCGGGAGCGCCGGTTGCGCCAACGCCGGGCGGCCTAGGCGCGTTGCGCGCGCTCACGGTCCTCTCGAAAGCCGCGAAGACGCCCACGTTCTGGGTGCTCTTCGGCGCGTTTTTTGTCTGCGGCTTCACGACTAACGGTCTGGTCGGCACTCACCTGATTTCCTATTGCGGCGACCACGGGATCGCGCCTGTGCAGGCGGCCGGCTTGTTGTCGCTCATGGGTCTCTTCGATCTCGTGGGCACCACCGCTTCCGGCTGGCTCACGGATCGCTACAACCCTCGGCGGCTGCTTTTCATCTATTTCGGCTTGCGGGGGCTTTCGTTGATTGCACTGCCCTTCATAGGTTTCGAAACAGCCAGTCTCACCGCGTTCGCAATATTTTACGGTCTGGACTGGATCGCCACCGTGCCGCCAATCGTGCGGATGACCAATGATAGGTTTGGAGAAGGCGACGGCCCCATAGTTTTCGGGTGGATATTCGCCGGCCATCAGGTGGGCGCGGCGGGGGCGGCCATTGGGGCAGGAGTGGTCCGGCAGGTCTCTGGCGACTACGGCGTGGCGTTCATGCTCTCGGGCGCGACGGCTGTCGTCGTCGCGTTGGTGCTGATTGTCTGGCGCGGTGATCGTGTCCGCATGGAACCCGCAACATGACCGAGCCTGCTGTGTTCGCCTGCGCCTGCGCCACCATTCGGAAGGCCGCACGGGCCGTTTCACGCCTCTATGACGAGGCGCTTGGCGACAGCGGCCTCACCGCAAACCAATACACGGTGCTCCGCTACGTCTCGCAGTTGGGTGAACCGCATCTTAGCCGCCTTGCTGAGGCGCTGGTGATGGACCGCACCACTCTTTATAGGGCGCTGCAGCCGATGGTCAGTCAGGGCTGGCTGCATATTGCGCCAGTCGGCGGTCGCGCCAAGGCCGCGCGGTTGACGACGAAAGGGGCCGGCGTGATGAAGGCCGCAACGCCGGCCTGGGAGGCGGTCCAGCAAGATTTTCTCGACCGCATCGGTGCTGAGGAGTGGCGGGCGATCAGCGGTGGGTTGCGCCGGGCCGCAGAACTGTTGAGGCCGCCCCAGACCTGAGCCGTAGCAGCGCCGCGGCGGACCGCGAAGCGGGGCGGTTCAGACGGCCTCGGCGGTCATCGCGCGGCGCTGCAGCAGAACCGGGCCGCGGCTTCGATAGAAGTCTTGCGACGCGTCGAGGGATTTGCGGCCGTAGCGTCCTTCCTATTGATCGATCAGGACCCTTGCCTGTTAAGGAGCTTGCAGAGAATTTTGAGGCCATCAATCCGAGTGTCGTGCGCCGAACACCAACTACACCGAACGGCCTTGGGTGAGCGGCGGTCGCCGGGCGCGCAATTATTTATTTAGGGCTTCGACGTCTGACACATCTTCTTGCGCCAGCGCCGCTTCCAGAGCGTCCAGCAGGGATCGAACCTCGATCGGCTTAGCAACACAAGCGTCCATCCCAGCGGCGATGTACTCTCGAGTCTGATGGGGCATGGCGTTCGCCGAGAGTCCGACGATGGGCGTGCGCTTGCGCCCCGTCTCGCGCTCGAGTTGGCGGATCCGCGCGGTTGCGCGAGCGCCGTCCATCACCGGCATTTGGACATCCATGAGGATCACCGACCAGTCCTCTGCCTGCCATGCCTCTACCGCCTCGCCGCCATTGGCGACAATCGTCGGCGCCACTCCGGCCTGCATCAATAACGTCTTGATCACGAGCTGATTGACGGCGTTGTCTTCCGCAACAAGGATTCTCACGTCTGTAGATGGGAGAATGTCCCGCCTGTCAGCTTGAACCTGCGCTGTGGGTGCGCGCTCAATACACTCGGCGGCAACCGAGGCCCGAAACGTTGAACCTACGCCGAGCTGGCTGTCGACTGTGATCTCGCCACCCATCATCTCGACGAGATCACGGGAAATGGACAGGCCCAGACCCGTTCCACCGTGTTTTCGTGTTGTGGAAGCGTCAGCTTGCGTGAATTTCGAGAAGATGCGCGCGAGAGCCTCAGGCTCGATGCCGGCGCCGGAGTCCCTTACCGTCAGCGCGAAACCCATCTCACTGGGCTGAACAGTGACCCTCACCTCACCGCAGTCGGTAAACTTGATGGCGTTTGAGATCAAGTTGGACAGCACTTGACGCACTCGCGTGGGGTCACCGCGATAGCAGCCGATTGCGCCGTCACTGACGAGGTTGAACGTTAAACCCTTTTCTTCGGCGGTCGCGGCGAAGGATGCGCACGTGTTGCGAACGAGCTCTTCGAGATCATATTCAACCGCCTCCAATTCTAGCCTGCCGGCCTCGATCTTCGACAGATCGAGGATGTCGTTCAGGATCTCGAGCAGCGCGTCGCCAGACTCGCGGATAACGGTCAATCGCGCGCGTTGTACTTCTGGAAGGGGATCGGCCGCCATGGCCTGAGCCATGCCCAATACGCCGTTGAGCGGCGTGCGGATCTCGTGGCTCATGTTGGCGAGGAAACGAGATTTTGTCTCCGTCGCCGCCTGGGCGACCTGCTCGGCGGCGATGAGGGCCAGCTCTTGCCGTTTGCGCTCGTCGATGTCGAGGATGAGACTGATAGTGCGGCGCCAGCGGCCCGTGTCCGCCTTCTGAATCTCCGTGCATATCCGGATCCACCGCTCTGTACCGTCAAGCTGGCGTATCCTAACTTCCACTGGCTCCGGAGCCGCCCCGGCGAGCGAACTCTTTACGCCAGCTTCGACAATGGCCCGGTCATCTGGATGGACGAATGGCCACACTGGTTGGCGAGCCTCTTGGAAGGTTAGCGTCCAGCCAACCACTTCTACAAACTGAGGCGACATCCACACTGTGCCGGTATCGTAATTGATCTCGACGACGGCGGCGTTCGCGGCGTGCAGCGCCACCTTCAGCCGCTTGGCCAGCGCTTCGGCCTCGTTTCGCGCCAGCTCGCTGCGGTGCTCACTGGCGACTGCAGCGTCCCGCGCTTCTACAAGCTCGGTGATGTTTTGGCTGATCCCAAGAAGCACCTTCCGCCCGTCTGGGAGGGCTTCCGCGTAAATATGGGAACGGAGGCTGATCCATCGACCGCTACGCGCCCTGACCCGATATGTGAACGCCCCCGGAGCGCCGCCTTCCGTTGTCGCCTGTAAAGCCTCCCGCGCGGACGCGGCATCTTCAGGGTGACAAACCCTTCGGAACTCCTCACCACTCTCGATAGGCTCCACCCCGGCCTGAGCCAGGACGTTCGCCCAGGCTGGCGACGACGTGAGCACGTCGGTCGCAGGGGTGAAGGTCCACGTGCCGACCCCGGCGATTTCGGAGAGCCTTGACTGCTCGTTGAGGGCCTGTTGGGCGATCTTGCCGATTTCCGCCAAGGCCCCCTCCGCCGTCTTGGGCGCAACCGGGATGGCGGAAAGCCGCATCGCCGTCGCAGCGATCGTTTTGGGCTCGGTCAAAGCCGACCCAGATGACGCGTGTTGCGCGCGCCTCGGTCGATTGCGCAGCATATTGGTCACCCGTGGCTTCGAACTGGCTCTGCGCCGAATATGCCCCTCGATCGTGTGGAATTGCTTACTACCATCTTGCTCGCGGACACCGAAGTTCATCAGGTTGCCGCTGTGCGCGCGCCGGCGACAACGTGGGACCGCCAAACATCAGGGTAGGATGGACGGAGATCGAACTCCGGGTCGGCGAGAAATCAGCGCCGCCGGGTCGCCGACCTCGCGATTTTAGTGGAGGTGGTGTTCTCAGGACCAAGACCGCCTTTGGCGGTGGAGACCGCTCTGGGCGTTCCGTCCTTGATGCGCTCCCGAGTTGACCCGCGTTCGCTGAGAGCGCACGGTTCATGAGCAGTGTAGGCCAGCGACGAGCATAGTTGAGGCCGCGATCGCCGCCGGCCCGAATGTGCGAGTCCATCAGAAGACGTCGCATCTTGCACCTGCGGGAGGATCGATATGCAGCAAGAATTGAAGCACGAGAGTCCACACGACCCTGAAACTCATCACCACAAGCCTCGACATCTCGCAGAGAAATTCGAGGGTTACATCGGGATCGCGATGGTCGTTGCGGTGTGCGCGCTCATCGCCCTACTCGTCTATCTCTCCACACAATCTGGCGACAGCGAACCTCGCTGGATGCGATAAGATTGCGGCTGATCCGGCCCTCACGCCTCGCCTAACGAGGTCGCTCGTGGGGTCTGTCAGGGCCGGACGGTCGCCGATCTCAGGACTTCCCACGATAATAATGTCGAAGCTGATGCAATGGATGTGCACATTACTGCCTGTGCACTCATCAGTTGCTGCCCCACGCGCATAGGCGCGGGTTGCACTTAGTCCCGCCCGGCATTCGGAGCCGGGACGACGGGATGAGGCATCTGAAGGCGCTGGGCGTCCCGGTGCTGTTCATCAGCGGACAGTGAGCCGCGCACGGACCGCCTGTGCTCTTGCAGGCGGCTTGGCGGCGACGATGAGATTGACAGCCCCAATTCGCGACATCCGGCCGTCGGACGAGTTCATCCCGTCACCATCTCCACGGCCGTCAGCGGGGAAACTATACTGGCGCCGCCGTCCACCGGAAGGCACACGCCGGTGATGTAACGCGCCTCATCGCTTGCCAGGAACAAGGCGGCGCGCACAATGTCCCACCCGTCGCCTTCGATCCCTAAAGGAGACACCTTCCGGCGACGCTCGCGAACGTCCTCATCGAGGGCCCCGCCGGAAAGCTGGTTAACCATCGGCGAGTAGAGATAGCCAGGGACGATCGCGTTCGCGCGAATGCCGTCTTTCCCATATCGCACGGCGATGTCGCGTGTGAGCGCAAGCAGGGCGGCCTTGGACGGTCCATAAGCGAAGAGGCCGCCGCCGTTCGACACCAACGCCACGATAGAGGCGATATTCACGGTCGCGCCGCCGCCCGCCGACATCATGTGCGGCATGCTGTGCCGAAACATCAGCAGGGCGCCCTTGAGGTTCACATTAATGGTGTGGGACCAGGCTTCTTCGTCAAAGGCCTCAAGTGCGCCGCGTTTGACAATTCCGACATTATTCACCAGGACGTCGATTCGACCGAAGACCGTTGCGACGCGGGCTGTCGCGGCCCTGCAGTCATCGTCTGCGGAGACATCGCCCATGATTGCGATCGCTTCTCCCCCATTTTCTTCGATCTCAAGCCGGGTGAGTTCCGCCTTTTCCAGGTCGCGGTCGATGATCGCGACCCGTGCGCCCTCCTGCGCAAAAAGCAGCGCGATGGCCTTGCCGATGCTGACGCCGCCACGAACGCCGCCAGCGCCGGTGACTATAACGATCTTGCCGCTCAACCTCCCGAGGCCTCTGTCGGTCATAGCTCTCTCCCTCTGGGACCTAGAGCCCGTGGCGATTGCGCGGAGCTAGGTCGCGTGGTCGCTCGATAGATCTGACGTAATCATGCAGAAACGGATCAAGGCAACCCAATGAGCAAGACGTCAGCGCTTGCCCGGGCTCTGTGGCGTTTGTCAGGTTAAATCCCCGGCGGTCCGAGGAGGCGACTAGCTGGAGGTTTATGTGCCGGCCCTCGACGTCGGCGTGGATCGCCCGCGAGGCGAGGTAGAACGACACGGCCGCGACAGGAAGACGGGCGCCAGGTTCAGGAGGCCGAAGAGCAGAGAACGCTCACCGGCGCCGGCGACCGAGCGCGCCTTCTGTCCCTGCGTCGATCTCAAGGAGGCTGCGCGCGAGGCACGGGTGTTCCGGCTTCCGTCGGCCGCTAGTCGAAAACGACGCCGGCGTACCCGTTTTCCACCACCTGGTCGCAATACCGCTTGAAGCCCGGGAAACCGCCGCCGTACCGATACGGTCTGCGAACGCTTCTGCCTTCGACGTTCTTGTTGATCCCGGTCATCCAAGAATCGACTTCATTGCTCAGCAGTCCGGCTGCGGATTCAACTACGTGGCGATACCACTCCTCTTGGGCCTCCGCCGTCGTCTCCACCCGCGTGACCCCGCGGGCGCGCGCGTAGCCGAGCAGTTCCGTCACCCAGTTCGCATTGAACTCGGCGAATCGCGTGAAATTGCCGAGGCCGCCGTGCGGGCCCATGACCATGAGCATGTTCGGGAAGCCGGCCACCAGGAAGCCCAGGAAGGTGTGGGGTCCTGAGGACCATTCCTCTTTGAGGCTCTTGCCGCCGACGCCCCTGATGTCGATCGCCTCGAAGGCGCCAATGATGGCGTTGAAGCCGGTGGCGTAGATGATCGCATCCAGTTCATATTCCCTGGCGGTCGTCCTGATGCCGGTTTCCGTGATTTCTTCGATTGGCGTTGCCTTGACGTCCACGAGTTCGACATTTGGCTGATTGAAGGCTTCGAAGTATTTCGTCTCGAGGGGCAATCTGCGCGTTCCGAAGCCGTGGTCCTTGGGTATCAGCTTGTCGGCGATAGCAGGATCCTTCACACGTTCTCGGATTTTCCGAGCCACGAAATCGCTGATCAGTCTATTGGCCTCTCGGTTCACCAGGATGTCGCGGAAGTTCCCATACCAGATCCCGAAGCCGGGCTCAGAGTAACGCTGCTCGAAGAACGCCTCGCGCTCTTGGTCAGTCACCTCAAGCGCCGAGCGCGGATCCGGGGCGTGGACGAAGCATTGGGGCGTCTCCCGGCATCGCGCCAGGATGTCGGGGTAATCGGCGCGAATCCGCTGCATTTCTTCGGGCGCGATCTTACTGTTGTGAAGCGGAGCCGCCCAGTTCGCGGTGCGTTGGAAAACGGTCAGCTGGCCGGCGACCTTGGAGACTTCCTGGACAACCTGCACGCCGGTGGAGCCAGTCCCAATGACCGCCACTCGCTTGCCTTTGAGATCCACGCCCTGCTCCGGCCAACGCGCGGTATGGAAGGAAGCGCCCCTGAACGTCTCAACCCCCTTTATGCTTGGCAGCGTGGCTTCCGACAGAATTCCAATGGCGGTGACCAGAAATCTCGTCCGGTACTCGCGCCCATCCGACAGCGACAATTTCCACGATCGGGACCCTTCGTCGTAATGAGCCGCCACGACTTCGCTGTTGAACTCAATATATTGGCGAAGGTCGAATTTGTCTGCGACAAAGTTCAGATAACGCTCAGTCTCGGGCTGTGACGCGAAGTGCTCGGTCCACGTCCACTCGTCCAACACTTCTTTTGAAAAAGAATAGATATAGGTCCAGCTCTCGGAATCAAATCTCGCGCCGGGATACCGGTTCCAATACCAAGTCCCTCCAACGCGCGCGCCCTTCTCCAGTACAAGCGTTTTCATGCCGAGCTCGCGCAGCCTGTAGAGCTGATAGAGCCCAGAAACGCCCGCGCCGATTACGATGGCGTCCCATTCGATGGCGCCCGTTCCCTCGCGTTTCGCTTCAGCGGTTTGCACTCCGAGAGTCATGAGTTCCATCCCCACTTCATTACAATGCGATTGCGGTTGAGCCGGAGACAACCCGTGCGCAGACGCGCCCAGCCTAAAGGAAACAGTGCTTGCTGCTAATTGATTTGGCGCGCCCGCTGTCGGCGACGTCCTAAAGCGTGCTCGCCTCGACCGCTTCGGTGTTCTGAGACGCAGTGGTGGTGACGATGGTGAAGGCGGCTAAGGATCAGCGGGAGCCTCTATGGTCCCGCTTCGCGGCGCGATATCCCTTTTGAAGCGCGACGAAGCGACGACGTTCGTCGTTCTTGGCGACCTGCTCCGCCTTGGCCTCCGTCGCCGCCATTTCAATCGCTAGCTTTTGGAAATGGTCCCAACGAGCACGGTCAAGCGCGCCGCTCTGCAAAGCGGCGCCAACGGCGCAGCCCGGTTCGTGGCCGTGACCGCAGTCGTTGAACCGGCAGGCCTGGATCAGTTGCTCGATGTCGTCGAACACGACGCTCACGCCCTCGTCGGCGTTCACAAGCCCGACCTCGCGGATGCCGGGCGTATCGAGGATCATGCCGCCAGCGGGGAGGAGGATCAGCTGCCGGTGGCTGGTCGTGTGGCGCCCGTGATCGTCACTATCGCGGATCGTTTGCGTCGCCATCCGTTCCTCCCCCAACAGGGCGTTGACGAGAGTGGACTTGCCAACCCCAGACGAGCCGATCAGCACGCCGGTCTCTCCGGGGCCAAGCTGGGCCAACATGGCGTCCAGCCCCATGCCCTGGCGCGCCGAAACCGCCACCACCGGGCAGTCAGGCGCCAGCGCCGCCATCTCAGCGGCCTCTCCGGTTGGATCGTCACTAAGGTCCGACTTTGTCAGCACCACCACCGGCCGGGCGCCGCTCTGCCATGCGGCGGCGAGGTAACGCTCGATTCGACGGGCGTTGAGGTCGGCGTTCAGGGAGGTGACCACGAAAGCGACATCGATATTTGCGGCGATGACTTGCAGCCCGTGAGAGCTGTCGATAGCGCCCCGCCGTACGAACGCAGTGCGGCGCGGCAGAACGGCGTGGATGGTGGCGGTGGATTCCGCCTCATTCAACGCAAGCGCAACCCAATCCCCGACGGCGGGATAGCCCGCCTCCCCAGCCTCGTGCAGCAGGCGCCCGGAAATCTTGCCGCGCAGCTCGCCGTCATCGGTGACGACTAGATAGCTATCGCGGTGCTGAACGATGATCCGCCCAGGGATGTGGCCCTCAATGGCGTGAGGCGTAAATTCCCGCGCCAGCAAATCGGTCCAACCGTATTTATCGATCAACTGGAGGCATCCAAATCCTGAGCCGGCGACTGCGCGCTTGAGGCCATTTTAGGCCGTAGACGCTCCAAAAAGAAGCGCCGGGGGCTCTGTCAGCCAAGGCCAGTTGGAGGCTTGCCGTATGCCCATTGGTTATAGGCAAATCGACCAACCCGTTTCGCTACTCAGATAGCTCGCCCGAGGTGGCAGCCGCGCATGTTCGCACGCAGAGCGCCCCTACTCTCACTTCGCCAAGTGGAGACAGGTTGCCGTTGGACTGACGGCCGTCATGGTTACATTGCGGAGGTTGCCAGGCAGCCCGATCGTTGCGATTTCTCGTGCGCCGGGTATTCGCTTGGACAGCCCGATACGCCCAACGAGGGAGAGAACGATGTTCAATCACGTGATGGTCGGGTCGAACGACATAGAGCGCTCGAAGCGCTTCTATGACGCGGTGCTCGGGACACTTGGCGTGGGCGAACCGATGCGCAACAAGGCGGATAGCGGCCACACTCGGCTCTTCTACCGGCATGATGGCAATACGTTTTGTGTCAGCGAGCCGATCAACGACCAGGCGGCCACCTTCGCCAACGGCGGCACCGTCGCCTTTAAGTGCCATTCCCCCGAGCAGGTGAGAGAGTTCCATGACGTCGCCGTCGCGCAAGGCGGTGCTTCGATCGAGGACGCGCCGGGACCGCGCAACACCAATATGGGAGCGGTACACTTGGCTTACGTGCGTGATCCCGATGGCAATAAACTGTGTGCCCTTTACCGACCCAAGTGACGCGCCAACCGATCTAGGGGCGCCGTCGGCACATCCAATTGCCGCAGCTCGGCGACTACGTCGATTCTGCGTCCCATCCCCCGCGAACAGACTGGGGCGGACCTTACGGCCAGACGACCCAGCCGCGCCGGCGGAGGTTGGCCGCCGCATCGGGAGAGGCCAGGCCCCCATCGACCAGGTCCTGCACCGCGCCATCCCAGGCCATCAGGAAGTCCTCGGGTTCATCGTGCAGGTCGAGCATCCGATCGAGGTCGAACATGCGTGACTCACCTGAGGTTGCGTAGGTTGGGTCGTTCACATTGGTCCCGAGATGGATCCCGGTGGCGACAGCCAGGTCGGGAAGGCGGATGCCGCCCAGCGCATTGCCGAGCTCGTCGCGCTGGATCATGCCGCCGTTCGGCCCCTGGACGATGTCGATCAGGGGGAAGCGCGGCGGCGCGATCCCCTCGCGCACCCACCGGATCAGATGGCGCAGCGCGGCGTCTCGCAGGAAGCCCCACTCCAGGACGTTGCGAGGCGGCGGCGCGGCGGCGAAGGGCATGCCGTCGCGGTCGGCGATCGCCGCCATGGTCGCGGCCTGGGCCGGATCGCTGTGGGCGACGCCGGCCACTTCCCAGAAGCGAAAGGTCTCGGTGTCGGGCTGCCGCGCGGGGAAGTTGGCCAGGGCTTCGGTTTCACCGGCCAGCACCATGATGGGGGCGTCGCCCCGGTCGGCGATCTGCGACGTGCCCGTGAGCACGCCCGCGTCCAAGGGCGCAAACTGCGTGCTCAACGGCGTTTCGACAACCGGCGGGCAGATGCCCCAATGCGCGCTCAGCAGGAACCCGTCGAACAGCTTGTCGTGTGGCTGGGCTGCGTTGATGTAGGAGCCCAGCCGCATGGCCGACTGCGAGCCGCCCATGGCCAGCAACACCTCGGGCCTAAGGCCGTCGAGCGGGTCGACGCCGACGCCAGGCGCGCCCTTCAACAGCCGCCCCACCTGGGCGAAGATATCGTAGCTGAAGGCGTCACCGGGATGATGCAGGTCGACGTAGCGCTGGGGATCCCACGCGGCGAGGCTCTTGGTCACGCCTTGCATCCCGTGGACGCCGATCCGCTGCGCGGTGACGCCCACCCAGGCGCAGCCGCCGAACAGCTCCTCGCCGGACGGATAGCCGATGTCGAAGTCCGCGGTGACGTTCTGCCAGTTCAACAGGGCTACGCCATTGAACTTGGACGGATCGATAGGTCGCGCGACCATGATGCGCGTCTTGTAGGCGGCGGTGTCGCCAGGCTCGGCAGCCCAAAGCCCGTCGCGGCCCGGCGCGTGGCCGGCGGCAGCCCGGTACGATCGAGCGACGCCTTCGATCAGGAACTCCTGGAAGCTGTAGCCGCGGCCATCCAGATCCTCGACCGGCGCGCCGAAAGCCCAGCCGTGAGCGCCGCCCGTAAGCGGGCCCGTAACCTTTGGGGTGATCGTCGCCCGCAGTTGAGGCGAATGGAGCTCGGCCATACGGGCATGTCCTTCTGAGGATGCCAGTTTGATTTAGACGAGGACGATCTGCTGCTCTTCAAAGAGCGGCAAGCGACGCGCCGCGTTCAGGATGTGACCTGACCACCGAGAGACAGCTTCGGTCCTAGTACGAGATCGCGCCCTTTAGCCCGCCGCCGCCCAGGATGGTCTCGCCATTGATCGCGCCGCACAGGGGCGAGGCGAGCATTGTCACCAGCCATGCGACTTCTCGCGCATGCACCGCGCGCCCGATGGTGTTCAACTCGATGGCGCGCTTTTCAAAGGCCTCGCTGGATCTCTCCGTCATCGTGAAGCCGGGGTGGACGGTGTTGACGGTGACGCCCTTGGGACCCAGTTCGTTCGCTAGGTTGGCCGAAAGCGCGCTGATCGCGGCGTTCCGCATGGACCCGAACGGATTGTAGGTCATTCGCGCAGCCACGCCGCCGATGTTGATGATCCGCCCCCAGCCGCCGGCGATCATGTGGGGCGCTGCGGCCTGGGCGGTGCGCATGTAGCCCGCGACCTTGACGTTGAGGTCGGCGATCAGCTTGTCACTGGCCATGTTCGGAAACGAACCGCCGCCGCCGCCAACCGCCGCGGCATTGTTCACCAGGATGTCGACGCCGCCGAAGGCCGCGACCGCAGCGCTGACAAGCGCCAGCACAGAGGCGTCATCGCCAGTGTCGGCGGCTATCGGCTCGACCCGCCGCCCGGTCGCTTGAGCGATCTCCGCGGCCGCGGCCTGAAGGGCCTCCAATCCTCGCGAGGCCACGACGACGTCCGCGCCTTCGGCCGCCAAGGCTCGCGCAATCTCCTTGCCGATGCCGCGGCTCGCGCCTGTGACGAGCGCACGTTTGCCTGTCAGTTGCAGATCCATCCGTCTCTCCGCATACCCCGGAGACGCCGCTCAAAGGGCGTCGACACACGGAGCTGATTCAAAGGTCATACCGATCCATTGACCGAGAACAAGTCTTGGCGTGCCTCGTGCTTCGTGGGCTGTCAAAGCACGCCCATCAGGCGCCCACGGATGATCGCCTCGGCTTCGGACATGATCCGGTCGATCAGTTCCTTCACCGTGGGGATGTCGTAGATCAGGCCGGCGACCATCCCGCACGACCAGGCGCCGGCGTCCAACTCGCCGTTCTGCATGATCCGCGGGTAGACGCCGGCGACCTCGCCCAGGATGTCCTTGAACTCAATCTTGTCGCCCATCGCCTTCTCGGTTTCGAGCAGGCGTTCGACCGCGGCGTTGTTGAGCACGCGTTCGGTATTGCGCAGCGGACGCATGATCAGCCGGGTGTCCAGTTCGGAAGCCGCGACCAGAGCCTGCTTCACGTTGTCATGGACCGGTGCTTCCTTGGTCGCCATGAACCGCGTGCCCATGTTCATACCCTGCGCGCCCATGGCCAGGACGGCCACGAGACTGCGGGCGTCGGCCATGCCGCCCGAGGCGACGAATGGGATCTTCAGTTCGTCCGCGGCGCGCGGCAGCAGGATCATGTTCGGGACGTCGTCCTCGCCCGGGTGGCCGCCGCACTCGAAGCCGTCGACGCTGACCGCGTCACAGCCGATGGCCTCGGCCTTCAACGCGTGGCGCACCGCGGTGCACTTGTGGATCACCTTGATGCCGTTTTCCTTCAGGAGCGGCAGCCACTTCTGCGGGTTGTTGCCCGCGGTCTCGACGATCTTCACGCCGCCGTCGATCAGCGCGTCGATGTAGCCGGGATAGTCCGGCGGCGTCGTGGCGGGCAGGAAGGTCAGGTTCACGCCGATGGGTTTGGACGTCATGGTCCGCGCCTTGGCGATCTCCGCTCGCAGCAACTCCGGCGTGCGTTGGGTCAGGGCGGTGATGATGCCCAGGCCCCCGGCCTCCGACACCGCCGCCGCCATCTCAGCGAAGCCCACGAAGTGCATCCCGCCCTGGATGATCGGGTGTTGGATGTCGAACAGTTCGGTAATGCGGGTCTTCATGGCATGGGCCTCTTCAGCGGGCTGCGCGGCAGCGTCGACGGTTCAGGACAAGATCACCTCGCACGACCTGCCGGAGTCTCCCGTGGTTCGCATCGTGGTGATGACGCGCGTGAGATACCCTTCCCGCTTGAAGGACGTCGAGGGCCTTCTGTCTGAGCGGGGCGTCGACTTCGCCCCCGCGGGCGCGCTGCTGGACGCCGTGGCGCAGGCCGCGTGAACCGTGGACGGCGTCGCACCTCAGGCGAACTTCAAGCTCAGCGTCCCGGAGGTTGTCATCACCCCGGTTGTGTTC
This sequence comes from Phenylobacterium sp., assembly GCF_030693805.1. Lineage (GTDB taxonomy): Bacteria > Pseudomonadota > Alphaproteobacteria > Caulobacterales > Caulobacteraceae > Phenylobacterium. The sequence goes on along the minus strand of NZ_JAUXZW010000391.1, from coordinate 11,880 downwards.
TTGGCCCAGAGCTTCAGGTCGGCGGTGCGTTCATCACCATCGATCATGAGGGCGATGACTTCGCCGCCAAGGTGGATCTCTCCCGGAAGCGTCACCGTGTGGTAGCGGACCGCGTAGCTGGCGACGTCGGCGGTCTCGGGCGAGATCCAGTCCGTCGCAGCTCTGCACATGAGCGCGAACGTGAACCAGCCATGCACGATCACCCCCGGAAATCCGCGCTCCGACATATAGAGATGGTCCCAGTGCTGGGGCGCGTAGTCGTCGGAGGCGCCCGCGTAGCGCACGAGATCGGCGGTGGTGATGGTGTGGACGAGTTCCGGGATCGCCTGACCCAGGACCAGTTCGTTGATATGCGATATGGGGGTCATGGCGTTCCTCAGAAGCGGACCGTGATCATGCGGACCACTGCCACCCGATCGTTCGCTTGATCTGTCTGGGTGATGTCGATCGCTTCGAACAGCATCGCCCCCTGCTTGCCGGTGCGTTGGAAGACGTCGGCGCAGCGCGCCGTCGAGGTGATCCGATCGCCTGCCATGATCGGCCGATGGCTTTCCACGATATCGTCTGTGTGAAGTACGCGGGACAACGCTTCCAAATTAGGGCCTACCCTCGGTATCTGCGACATGGCGGAGAAGATCAGGCAGGACGGGAAAGTCGGCGGCGCGATGATCCTGCCGAACCGCGACTTGCGCGCATAGTCTTCATCGAAATAAATCGGATTCGTCTCGCCGATCGACTTGGCGAATTTGCGGATCGCTCCAGCCTCCACAAGGACCGTGTCGGGAGGCGACTCAAGACCTATGCGGTCTCTCCGAAGCGCTTGCACTAAGGGTTCAAGGTCTTCTTCCGTCATGTTAGCCCCGTCAAATGTTCGGAAACCGCCAATCGCGCCGAGGTTGCTGGTCCGGACTGCTCCGTCAGAGCCCACCGGAGACGTCCAGCGTGCTGCCGGTCACCATGTCAGCGTCGCTGGAACACAGAAAGGCGATCACCCTGGCCTGATCCTCCGGCTGCGAGTCCCGGCGCAGCGGTATCGACTTCACGCGCTCGGCCCGCACCTCCGGCGAGACGGCGCCGATCGTACGATTGATCCGATCGGTCAGTACGAGACCTGGCGCGACCGCGTTGACGTTGATCCCGAACGGGCCGAGCTCGCGTGAAAGCTTGGTGGTGAAGCTCTCGATACCGGCCTTCGCCGCGCCATAGGGGCTGATCGAACTGTGGCCTCGCGCGGAAAGCGAGGAAAGATTGACGATCTTTCCAGAGCCTTGGCGCTTCATGACCGCGCCGGCGTATTTGCACATCAGGAACGTCGGCACGAGGTTGAACCTCAGCATCCGTTCGAAGTCGTCGAGCGAGGTGTCTTCAACCGTCGCGAACGGTTTGGCGACGATGGTCGAACCGCCGATGTTATTGACCAGGATGTCGATACGCCCATGCGCCTTGACCACGTGGTCGACGACGGCCACGACGGCCTCCTCAGACACCAGGTCGGCCGGAAACCCCTCGACGACGCCCGGTCCTTCGACGGGCTCCGCAGCGAGGCTTCCCAGGTTCTCGGCGTTGCGCGCTACGGCGACGACCGTGGCGCCTTCGCCGGCCATCAACTGCGCCGTGGCCCGGCCAATTCCTTCCGAAGCGCCGGCGATCACCGCAACCTTGCCCAGAAATCGCATTTCCATTTCCCATGTTCTCGGAGCACGGCGCTGCTCGTCTTGCTGCGACTATGGGTGCAGGGACGACGTCTGCCAATGCGAACATCGGAACGGTCGATTGCGTGAAATGCGACCTAGGCAAGCGGCTCGGTTACGTACGCAGGTGAGCGCGCTCGTTGAGAGCCAGGATGTTTCGCTGTCCGCTGCGCGCGCACATGAAGCGGTGGACGCTGGTGTAGCCGGGTTCGAAGAACAGACGGGCAGGCATGCCGAGTACGTGGGCCGTCCAGACGTTGATCACCCCGCCATGGCAGAACACGGCGACCCGCTGGCCGGCGTGGGCGGCGACCACTTCCTCCAGCGCTGCAACCACTGTCTTCTGGAATGCACTCATGTCGCGGGCGGTCTGACCGCTGGTGACAGCCTTCCAGGCCTCATAGTCCTCGCGCTTGAGGACCTCGAGCGGCACGTAGTAACCGCCGTCAGCGTCGTACTCAGCGACACCTTCGTGCAGGCTCACGCCTTGGCCCAGGCGATCGGCGAGGGGCTGGGCGGTCTGCTTCGCGCGCTTCATGGGACTGGACCACACTGCGTCCGCGCCTTCGTGGGCCAGCCAGGCCGCGACCTTGCCCGCCTGGTCGTCACCTTCGGGCGACAGCATCGGATCCGCACTGTCGTCGCTGCGCAGCGGCAGCCCATGGCGCACGAGGATCAGTTCCATGGCGCGGCGCCCTTCAGCTTCATTTTCCGTCCCTCGCTTCAACAGGCGGCGTAGTCAGATTGACGCCCCAAGGCGCCAAGCCGTGCCTGGCCTACCGTAAAGTCGGGCTCGCGCAATCCATATCCAAGTCCACGACGAAGGCCTCGCTTCCTGGCCGACCTCTTGCGGCGAAGGCGCCTTCGACCGCGCCGTCATTGTTGACGTGGCGGTGGAGCGCGTTCGGATGCAAGGAGGACCGCATCAGCTCGCGGTCCGGCCGGTCAGCGCCACGGGCGAAGCGACAGACGACTTCGTAGATGCCCTGCTTGTCCAACAGGGCCAGCAGTTTTCGGATCTCTCGTCATGGATGGCCCTTCAGACTAGGGTCGAGGCCTTCCCTCGCGTGAATTCGACCTCGATTTCGCTTCAGGCGCAATCGCCGCAAGGCCATTGTCAGCTTGACCGCGCGAGACACAAATCCCCTTCCCTGGCTGGAGATCGCCGAGCGCGGGACCGCGGCGAGACCCAGGGATTCGAGGAGCGGACGATGCTGCGGTGGCGATTCTCGACGACTATGCCGGCGTGGCGCTCGAGTCGGCGGACTGGTCCGTGCTCGACGGGATCGCCGAGATCGAGGTCTTTCGGGAGCATCTGAGCGAAGAGCAGGCCGCCGCCGCCCTGCACAGCTTCGACGTCCTTTGCACGATCCGCGAGCGCATGGCGCTGCCGCGCGGCCTCATCGCCCAGCTGCCGAACCTTAAGCTGGTGACCATCATCGGCCGGAGCCTGCCCAACCTGGACATGGAAGCCGCCACCGAGCACGGCGTGTTGATCATCCATCCCGATCCCGACCACCCCAGGCTCCCGGGCGTCGCGAATGCGACGCCTGAACTCGCCTGGTGTCTGATGCTCGCCACCGTGCGCCACCTCGCGCAGGAGGAGCGGCGGATGCGCGAGGGGCTATGGCAGAACAGTGTCGGCATCGTCCTCTATGGACGCACGCTGGGCCTGCTCGGGCTTGGCAGGATCGGCAGGCGCATGGCTGAATATGGTCGCGTGTTCGGCATGGACGTCATCGCCTGGAGCCAGAACCTGACGACCGAGACGGCCGCCGCAATCGGTGTCCGACGCGTCGAGAAGGATGAGCTCTTCGCGCAGGCCGACATCCTTTCTATCCACGTCGTGCTGAGCGGGCGGACGCGCGGACTGGTGACGGCGCGCGAGCTCGGCCTGATGAAGCCGACATCCTATCTGGTGAACACCTCGCGCGGCCCGATCGTCGAGGAATCCGCGCTGATCGCGGCGCTGGAGAGCGGCCGGATCGCGGGCGCCGGGCTCGACGTGTTCGACGAGGAGCCGCCGGCGCCCGATCACCCGCTGCGCACGCTCGAAAACGTCACACTGACGCCACACCTGGGCTATGTGACCAGGGAGACTCTGATGGCGTTCTACGGCGACAAGCCCGCCGCCATCGCCGCTTTTGCCCGCGGCGCGCCGATCCGGGTGATCAACACCGAGGCCTTGAACCATCCCCGTCAGCGCCCGCGATGACACCTGAGCTAGCGACGCCGTCTTCCAGCTCAGCGGCGACGAGATCGCCCGGTTCGTCATCGCGATTGGACGGTGCGATCAGGGCCCCGGCGCATAGGCGCAAGGGCGAACACGCCCCCCGCCGGGCGCGCGCCCGGTGGACGCGCCGCTCTGCGCATCGCCCTTGATCAGATCATCCATGCAGTTGAGGCCGCGCCGGCGTACGGGTCGCCGCGTTCAGCTCAGCCCCTCATGCTGCAGGGCGGTCTTGACCGCGGGCCTCTCCGCCATCCGGTCCATGTAGGCCACGAGCTTGTCGGGGATCTTAACGCCGAGCGCCTTCGACCAGCGCAGCATCACGAACAGGTAGGCGTCGGCGACGCTGACGTTCGGACCCGAGAGATAGTCGTCGGTCATCTGCCCGGCGACGAACTCCAGGCGCTTGGCGATGAGGTCGCTTTGACGGGCCTTTTCGTCGGGCGTCGAGGTCGGCATGAACAGCGGCTTGAACTGCTTGTGAAGCTCGGTGGAGATGAACGCCAGGCTCTCCAGCAGCCGCAGGCGGGCCATCTCGTCCTTCGGCGCGAGGGCCGGCGACTGTTGCGCGGTCCAGCTCAGGATCGCGATGTTCTCGGTCAGGCGTTGGCCGTCGTCGAACTCCAGCACCGGCACATAGCCCTTGGGGTTCACGGCCATGAAGTCGGCCCCGCTCTCGGTGACATGCTTGCGCGTGTCGACCTTCACCGGCTCGAAGGCGATTCCGGCTTCATGCATAGCGATGTGGTCGGCGAGACTGCAGGCGCCGGGTGCGAAGTAGAGCTTCATCGGTGGTCCTCCCTAGGGTTCATGTCCCGCTGCATTATGGCGCGGGTTGGCCAGGGCGTATGGTCATGGGCTGGCTGGCGATGACTTCGCGAACTGGGACGACCTGATGCCTGGCGCGTTCGGGATACATCGGAAGCCAGGCAATCGCCATGTCCCGACGCATCAGACTCAGCCGCCGGCCTCATCCACAACGATGGCGACCGTCTTGCCGCGCGACAGCGGCTCCCACCCCGCCGCGACGGCGGACGCGATGGCTTTCGCCACAAGTTCCGTGGCGATCTGGGAGGGCTTCAGTTGCGGAGCGCCGAATCTGGGCTGCGGGCCTGGCGGAAACTCCACAACCGCCTCGCGCTGCCCCTCCGTGTGACGCACCGCGATCGCCATGCCGCGCCACCCTGCGACGTCGCTGGACCACTGAGGCTGGCGGTGCAGCCGCCAGACGTAGGCCTGCCCGTCGACCTCGATGTCAAACTCCGGATTTTGCTTGGTGCGCGCCATGCGCATGAGTTAGCCCGCCAGCCGCGCCCAAGCCACCCCGCCGCGAAGTGCGTAGCCCGGAATTCGTCGCCCCATTAACGGCGACGTCACCACCGCGCCCTAGGGTCCGCAGCGTCGGTGCGGCGAGTCCAGGGTATGAATTTCACGTCTGCTGCCTTGGTCGATGCAGCCCAGATGCTGGCGGCCAAAATCTCCAACGTGTTTCTCACGCCCAGCTCAGTGTTCTGGGCGCCGACGCTGTTGAGCGCGCTTCTGATCGCAGCGCTCAGCCTATCCTGGGCGCGTTTGCGGACCGGCCGGCGCGTGCGGCCGGCAGCTTTGATCAAGACCCTGTTTCCCGCCGGCCTGCTGCGCAGTCCATCGACCAAGGCCGACGTCGGGCTCTTCCTGTTCAACGCGTTTCCGGCGGGGCTGCTGGTCGGCGCAATGATCCTCTCCGCCGACCAGTTCAGCGCGCCGGTCACGGGCCTGCTGGTCCGCGCCTTCGGCCCCTCGCCAGCCATCAGTCCGCCGCCGGGCGTGAAGACAGCCATCATCACCGTCGCGCTCTATCTCGCGTACGAATTCGGCTACTGGCTCGATCACTATCTCTCCCACAAGATCCCCATGCTCTGGGAATTCCACAAGGTCCATCACACGGCCGAAGTGCTCTCCCCGCTCACGGTCTTCCGAGTGCATCCCGTCGATACGCTCGTGTTCCTGAACATACTTTCGGTGGTGGTCGGCGGAGTCAGCGGGGTGTTGCATTATGTTTTCGATGCGCCGCCGTTGTCCGCGATGATGTTCGGAATGAACGTGTTCCTGATCGCATTCACTTTCCTCACGGTTCACCTGCAGCACTCGCATATTTGGATCAGTTTTCCGGGCGTGCTCGGTCGCATCCTGCTCAGCCCGGCGCATCACCAGGTCCATCACTCGGACAACCCGATCCATTTCGACAAGAACTTCGGCAGCTGCCTCTCGGTATGGGATTGGGCCTTCGGGACGCTGTACGTGCCCGGCCGCCACCGCGAGCCGTTGCGCTTCGGCGTCCACATCGAAGCTGGAAAGCCCTCGCCGCACTCTGTGACCGGAACGCTGATCAGCCCCTTCGCCGCATGCCTCGGACTGGTCCGCCGCGCCTGCGGCCGTGCTCAGACCGACGCCACGCCCCCGGTGGCGACGGAGTCCCCGCCGCCGCCCGCGAGCCGGCGCGCAACATCGCTGGCCGCCCACCCTTGATGCGCCGGCGCGTCTGATCGCCCACTCATTCTGTCAGAACCGCCCGCGGCCCGGCGTGAGCAGTTGAGGGCGACCCCAAAAGCGCGCTCCTGGATGTCCGAGACGGCGATCCGCGCTTGCGTCGCCATGCAGCCCTTGCTCCGTGTGAGGTTCGCGGGTCAAAGGTGGAATTGAGCTGACGTCAGGCTGAAATGGTCGTCGGAACGCCACGTCGAGCGTCATCTGGCCAGCATGATGCGATTGCACAGGGTTCCGCACAAAGCACCGCGGCCGGATACGTCGGTGAACTGCAATCACTGGGAGAGCGAAATGACCGGGGTCGAAACCGAGATGGAGCTGCCGCACAGCTTCGACGAATTCACGCCGGAATGGTTCAGCAAGGCGCTCTCCACGCGGTTTCCTGGCGTGCAGGTCTCAGGGTTTCGGCGCAGCGGGGAGCGCGTCGGCACCTCGGCGTCGGCGCGCTTCGAGTTGGATTACGCTTCCAAAGGGACGGGCGAGCCGCCGCCGTCGGTCTACATCAAGGGAGGCTTCACAGAGGCTCAGCTGAAGCGCTACTGGGTCGTGCTGCAGCGTGAGGCGCTGTTCTACGCGGAGTTCGCCGAACGCGTTCCGATGAACATCCCACGGTGCTTGTTCTCTGCGACGGATGAACGCCGCCAAGGCCTCACCATGCTGGAAGACCTGGCGCTGCGCCCCGTCGAGTTCGGCGACTGGGGGCGTCTCTCGGTAGACCAGGTCGCCGATCTACTTGAGCAGCTCGCCACCATGCACGGCGCCTTCTGGCTCGACGAGAAGATGAAGGCCTTCACCGTCGGCTGGGAGCGGCCCGAGCGTGATTTCAGCGGCTACATGATCCGCGACAAGCACTGGGATCACCTGGTCACCCGCGTCTACGGCGAACAGCTGATCGAGGCCGTCGGCAGCGCCGAACTCGCGCGTGAAGCCCTGGCGCGGATGTGGGCGCTGAACGACGCCGCGCCCTTCACCCTGCTGCACGGCGACACTCACGGCTACAACACCTTCTTCGAAACCGACGGGCGCGGCGGCTTCGCCGACTTCCAGCTGTCGTTCTGCGGCACCCCGCTCTACGACATGTCCTGGCTGATCATGAGCGGCCTCAGCATCGAAGATCGGCGCGCTGAGGAACGCAATCTGATCAAGACCTATCTGAAGGCCGGCGCCGCTGCGGGCATGGAGCTTCCCGACCTCGACGCAGCCTGGCTGGTCCATCGCCAGCAGGCCGTTCGCGCCGTGCTGGACGGCGCCTGCAACCCGATCGAAGCTGGCACGCTCGAGATGATCAACCGGGCGGGCATAGTAACCTGCGCCGCAGCCATCGATCTCGACCCCCTCGAGGCGCTGGGCGTTTCGCGAGGCTAGCGCGGGACGGTCGGCGTCACGCGCTGATCTCCACGGTAATGCCGTCCAGCAGCGGCGCCGGACAGGCGATCGATGTCGGCGAGCCGCGCCGCATCGCACCCTGGAGGCCATCCATCGCGCGATCACAAGACGATCGGCGGCTGGGCGCCTGCGCCTTTCTCGCCCGCCGCGCCCGGCCGACGCGGGCGTTGCGGACGCTGGACATCGCATCATCCATAAAGCTGGCGCAGGCGTTGAGCATCCTGCGCGCGGACGCAGGCTCAAGCGCTCTTTCGTCGCGCTCCACTCGGGTCAGGCGTGCACCCCGCCAGCCGGGCTACATATTCCCGCATACTTTCGGCCGAATACTTCGTGTTGGACCGTGGTTTTCACGATCCGCCGGACTATCTTATCAGTGCGGACTTGCAGGATCGCGGTCTCGGTCTTGCAGGCGCGACGGCAGCGAGGGCCATAAGCTGGTTGATGAATTCGAAGACCATAGCGCGTACGACAACGACTCTGGACTGATCTTGCGCCACATCGAGGCCGGCCTGCGGCGCGATCCCCCCGCGCCCGTCACTTCACCCGCTGACGCCGCCGCCTTCCGCGACGCGATGTCGAAGCTCGCCGGAGGCGTCTCCATCGTCGCCTGCTGGGACGGCGACACGCCAAAGGGCCTTCTGATCAGCTCCCTTATCGCGCTTTCCACCGAACCGCCGAGGGTGCTGTTCTGCGTGCGGAAGGAAGCCTCCAGCCATGCCGCGATGGCGATGGCGTCGACCTGCAGCATCACGATCCTGAGCGAGGACGATCAGCAGGAAGCCGAGCGGTTTTCGGCCACGTCGCGGACCAGCGAGCGGTTCTCGGCGGCCAAGTGGAATCTGTCAACGGACGCGCCGCCGACTTACCGCAATGCACTCGTCACGCTGTCCGGCGATATCAGCCAGCGCCATGACACCGGCACGCACACGGTGGTCATCCTGACGGTGACGAAGAGCGTCCGACGTTCGGCGGCTCCTTTGGTCTATTACGATCGCGCCTTTCGCGGTTTGCGCGACTGATCGAGCCTGGTCCGACGCTGGGGCCTCCGACTACGCGACCATTTCCGCGCTCGGTCAGCCGCTTGGCGAACAGGGCGGGGCGTGACTCCAGCCAGCCTCTTGCGTCGTGTGGGCCGCGCGTCTCAACTGCCGGCAGTCGGCGTCGCCGGGCGCCTCGAGGCGCTGGATGACGGCGCCGATCTGGTTGTAGCTGACGACAGGATGACGCCATGAGCCAGGACGTGAAGACCTTCGAGGCCGATTTCGACCAATTGATCGACGGCTATGTGCATCCGGTCGACTCGCCGGCAGGACGTGCAGCGTCCGCCAACCTACTGAAGGCGTGGTTCGCCGCAGTCCACTCCAAGAACATAGCCATCATGCCGGGAATGATGGCTGACGACATCGTCATCGAGTTGCCGTTCAACGAGTCCGGAAAGACCGATCAACAGTCCTATCGGATCTATCGCGGCAAGGCCGAGGTCACCGACTTCTGGGCGACGGCTTTCAAGGCCGAAGGCGTGGCGCACGGGATCAGCGAAGCCGACATCACCTTCTCGGCTGACGGCGCGCGGGTGTTCATCGAATGCCGCGCGCATCTGACGATGGCCACCGGCAAGGAGTATCGGAACCGCTACGTGATGCGCTTCGACATCCGCGACGGAAAGATCGCACACTGCAAGGAGTACTATAATCCGATCCAGTCGGCGTTCGCCTTCGGACGCAAGATTGCAGGGCAATACCTGCTCGAGACCCTCTAGGGGCCGCATTTTCGGCAGACGGCGATTTCCCTCTGGCTTCCCCAAGGTAACATGCGCACCCTTCGGTGCTCCGCGCCACGGCGAACAACAATGCTGGGTCGCTTGGCCTGGAGCACCCAAGACGAGAGCGAACACTCAGTTCGCCATGTCACACTAGGAGGAGGACGCGCAAATGGCCGAACATCTGAAGCTGAAGCACCCCGTACACGAACGTCCGCGTAGCGAATGGGGCACGATCGCCACCGAGCTGCTGGGCTGCCAGATCCGCTTCATCAAGGGCGATCGCTGGACCCACCGCATCATCGAGAAGGGCGATGGCCCGCCCCTGTTCATGTACCACGGCATCGGCGGCTACGGCGAACCCTACGCCCGCGTGCTGCCGGCCCTCGCCCGCGACTTCCGGGTCATCGCGGTGGACGCCCTGTTCCATGGGTACAGCTCGAAGGAGCCCTGGGACCCGGCGCGGCGCACCGAGCTGCAGGCAGAGGCGTATGTCGATCTGCTGCATGCGCTCGGCTACGAGCAGGCGGTCTACGAAGGCGAGTCCATGGGCGCGGCCATCGGCTTCGAGATCGGCATACGTTTCCCGGAGACCGTCAGCAAGCTGATCCTGAACGGGTTCGGCGCCGTGCAGACGAAGCGCACGGATTGGAAGAAGCAGCCTTTCAAGGGCGATCTCTTCGAGCTGTCACAGAAGGCGGTGCTGGACCGCAGCTATGAGAAGGTCCGCGATCGGCTCTGGTGGCTGGTTCACGACAACGACTCGATCGACGACGAGATGATCGCCATCCGCCAGCGGGCCTGGTCGGACCCTGAGATCAACGCCTCGCTGCGCCGCGTGTTCGGACTGGACGGGCCAGATCCGCGCACCGTCGGGTCCCGCTATTCGGAGGAAGAGGTCAAGGCGCGCTGGAAGACCGACACCCTGGTCATGTACGGCGAGTTCAACCCTATGCTGGGTCCGGATTATGGCGAATACTGCGCTGACCTGATCGGAGCCAAGTTCTACGAGTTCGCTGGCGTCGGCCATTGGCCGATGTGGGAATGTCCCGACGAGTATATCGAGGCTATCCGCAGCTACCTGCTCTGATCGACGGTTTCCGGTAAGTCCCGGTTGCGGACCAATCCGGGAAGGCGAACGCACTTAGCGGCCGGGTTTCGGCGTGCGCGACCTTTCGCGCACGCCGATGCAGGATGCGTCCCGCCCCCGGCCAAGGCGCCGATGAACCTGCTATTGAGACCGACGCAGGCGGCCGTCGCAGCGCCGCCACCAACAAGAATGGGAGCAGACCTATGAAAACGGTGTCCGATTTCGGGATCTCGCAACGGTGGCCGGCGCAATATCCAGATCGGATACAGCTTTACTCAACGCCCACGCCGAATGGCGTCAAGGTTTCTATCGCCCTTGAGGAGATGGGCCTTTCGTACGAACCGCACTTCATCAACATCGGCGAGAACGAAACCTTCACCCCGGAATTCGAGTCGCTCAACCCAAACGGCAAGATCCCGGCGATCGTCGACCCCGCGGGCCCGGGCGGCGAGCCGATTGGCCTGTTCGAATCCGGCGCGATCCTGATCTACTTGGCTGAGAAGACGAACAGCTTCATTCCGAGGGACGCGGCCGGCCGGTACGAGGTGATGGAGTGGATCTTCTTCCAGATGGCCTCCGTGGGTCCGATGTTCGGCCAGGTTGGTTTCTTCCACAAATTCGCCGGGCGGGACTTCGAGGATAAGCGTCCTCGCGACCGCTATGTCGCCGAATCCAAGCGTTTGCTCGGCGTCCTCGAAGGCCGCCTCTCCGGCCGCGAGTGGATCGTGGGATCGGAATACACCATCGCCGACATCTCCCTGCTCGGGTGGGTGCGCAACCTGGTCGGCTTCTACGGGGCCGGAGACCTGGTCGAGTACGGCGCCCTGCAGCACGTACCGGCGTGGCTGGAGCGCTGCCTGGCGCGGCCCGCCGTGCAGCGCGGGCTCGAAATCCCCAAGCGGCCCTAGCCTGCAGTCGCCCCGCGCATCAGGTCGCCGCCGCCCACGTCCGCGATCTTGATGACCTCCGCACCGCAGTCGGCCAGCGTTCTGGTCGTCCCTGTTCCGGCCACCGGATCGCAGGGGTCCGAAGACGAGCCCCTGGATCTGGCGGCGTATTGGCTTAGGTCTGGGTGGCGCGGTTCTGCACCTGTTCGCTCCAGTCGCCCTTGGCCGAGGGATCACGCTCGCGCGGCAGGCCCAGCAGCCGCTCGCTGACGATGTTCTTCATGATCTCCGTCGTGCCGACCATCAGCGTC
>NZ_JAUXZW010000390.1 GCF_030693805.1 Phenylobacterium sp. | reverse complement strand
CTCCGCGGTGTTGGAGATCGAGTAGTTCATGTTGGCGATGCCGCCTTCATAGATCAGGTCGACGATCAGCTTCACTTCGTGCAGGCACTCGAAATAGGCCATCTCGGGCGCGTAGCCCGCCTCGACCAGGGTTTCGAAGCCGGCGCGGATCAGCTCCACCAGGCCGCCACACAGCACCGCCTGCTCGCCGAACAGGTCGGTTTCGCACTCTTCGCGGAAGTTGGTCTCGATGATCCCCGAACGGCCCCCGCCGATCGCCGAGGCGTAGGCCAGGCCGAAGTCCAGCGCATTGCCGGTCGGGTTGCGGTCGATGGCGATCAGGCAGGGCACGCCGCCCCCGCGCTGGTACTCGCTGCGCACGGTGTGGCCGGGGCCTTTGGGCGCGATCATCAGCACGTCGATGCCGGGCTTCGGGTCGATCAGGCCGAAATGGACGTTCAGGCCGTGGGCGAACAGCAGCGCCGCGCCGTCGCGAATGTTGGGGGCGATCTCGTTGTTGTAGATGCCGCGCTGCAGCTCGTCAGGCGCGAGGATCATGATCGCGTCGGCCCAGGCCGCGGCTTCGGCGACGTTCATCACCTTCAGGCCGTCAGCCTCGACCTTCTTGGCCGTGGCCGAACCGGCCTTCAGCGCGACGACGAGGTTCTTCACCCCGGAATCCACCAGGTTGAGCGCGTGCGCACGGCCCTGGCTGCCATAGCCTACAATGGCGATCTTCTTGTCCAGGATGCGGGCGATGTCGGCGTCGCGGTCGTAATAGACGCGCATGGGCGTTCTCCAGAACTTGATCGTCGGGCAGGCCACGGCGCACTGACGTCGTAGCAAAGGCGGCGCTATCGACCGTTTTTTTACAGAAAGGTCAAGCCGGCGCGCCGATCATAAGCGAGACGACGTCCGCCGCACCCTGTAGGAAGCGGCGCCGCCGCCAGGCCACGCGCAGAGAGGGAGGCGCACCGATGATTGTCGTGAACGCCCGCGTCTCGCTCGCCGATGACGAATTCAGCGAACGCATGGTCAAGGCCAGCGGTCCCGGCGGCCAGCACGTCAACAAGACCAGCAACGCGATCGAACTTAGGTTCCACGTCGGAAACTCCAGCCTGGAAGACGACGTCAAGGAACGTCTGCGCGGCCTCGCCGGCAGCCGGCTCAGCCAGGAGGACGTGCTGATCCTGTTCGCCCAGGGCTCCCGCTCGCTGGAGATGAACCGCCAGGACGCCCGCGAGCGCCTGGCCGAGCTGGTGCGCCAGGCCCTGCACCGTCCCAAGTCGCGCCGCCCCACCCGGCCGACCTACGCCTCGAAGCTCAAGCGGCTGGAGGGCAAGTCGAAGCGCTCCGGCGTCAAGTCGATGCGCGGACGGCCCGGTCGCGAAGACTGAGCTGAGGGCGGTTGACGCGGCTCAGGCATTTTGCGCAGGCCCTCTTGGCGCGCCCGCCTCGCTCCGCATAAGGTCCCCGCCATGCGCGTCCTTCGTCGTTTCGTAGCTTTCTCGACCCTCGCCCTGCTCGCCGCTTGCGAGACCGTGGGCGCGCCGCCGCCGCCGCCGCCGATGGCCCCGCCATCCGCGACGGTGTTCCGCTCGAGCGATTTTTCGTGGTCGGCGGTGCCGGGGCGCAACGCCGTCGTCGGGCGCCTTACCTACAAGCGCCCAGAGGCGCGATACACCTGCGCCGGCGCGGCGGTGGTTCTGACGCCGGAGACGCTGTGGACGCGCCGACGGATGAACATCCTGTACAATTCGCCGATCTCGGCCGCCCTGCCGGTTGAAGAGGTGCGCGCCCGCACGCCCGCCAGCAACGGTGAGGACTTTTCGGCTTTCGTGCGTCGCACCACCTGCGACGCCGCCGACCGGTTCAGCTTTTCTGGACTGCCGGACGGCGCCTGGTACGTGATCTCAGTGGCCAAACCCGCTGAAGGCCGAGGCCCAAGCATTGCGGTGATGCGGCGCGTCGAGACCCGTGGCGGCCGACCCACCTCGGTCGGTCTCTAAGGCGTCCGGCAGTCCGGGAGGCGGCTCAGAACCGCTCCACCCCGCGCTTGATCGGTTCGGTGGGGTCGGCGTCGAGCAGGTCGGCGATTTCCTGCATGAACGACTCGCGCCGCGCCGCCGCCGCGATCGGATCGGGCGCATTACGCACGGCCGCCGCTGCATTGCGGCGTGATTCCAGCCGCAGGCGTTGCGACACTGCGGCCAGGTGGCCCTCGCTTTTACGCAAATCCATCAGCGCCGCGTGTTTGCGCGCCTCTTCGATACGCTTGCGCACCAGGGCGTCCACGTCGGTGCCGGACTCCGCACGCGCCGCCAGATTGGCGAAGTCGCGCACGTACATTTGGACAAACTGCTCTTCGGCCATTGCGTCCTTATCCTCCCGGCCGCGCAGTTGAGCGCCACGCGGCGATGTCCATTAACATATCTTAACAGGCACGGGGCCGGTATCGTCGGTCAGGCGAACGAAAGCAGAGCTTGTGGTGTTCCAGCCGCGGGCTTGAACGAGGGGAGCTGCGCCATGCGCGTGATGTTGACCGCCGCGCTCGCGGCAATCGCCGTCGTCGGATCGCCGGCCGCCCACGCCCAGACCTATTGGGACGGCCATAACTACTATGAGCGTCCCCAGCCATTGCCCGCACCGCCGCCAGCCTCCGCTGCGCCCCACGCCCCTGACCCGAGGCCCGCTCCCGCCAGCCAACACGACCGTGCCGCCGGGCGCTATGATCAGGACCTTCGCGACCAGGCCGCCCGCTACGGGCGCGAGGACGAGGACTTCGGCGACGACCGATATGGGCGAGACGACATTCGCAATGCCGCGGGCGACGGTCGCGACGATGAGAACCGCTACGTCGGTTGGCGGCGCGACGGGTCGTGGGGGCAGCATGTGCGCGCCTGCATGAGCCGCTATCGCAGCTACAACGCTCGCACCGACAGCTACCTGGCCGGGCCCGGCGTTTGGGTGCGCTGCGGCCTCTAGACGGCCGGACGGAGCTTGTGGCCGCGCTGCGCGTTTACCTTTTGAGGGAATTCGGCACGGAGGGATCCATGCGCAAGATCATGACCATCGCCCTGGCCGCCATGACAATGGCCGGCGGCGCGATCACGGCGAGCAGCGCGGAAGCGCGCGACTACCGCAACCACCGCGCCTACGACGGCCGCGGCTACAACAACGGCTACTACTACAACAACCGCAACTACCGCCGGAACAACGACGACGGCGCGGCGATCGTAGCCGGTATCGCGGGCCTGGCGATCGGCGCGGCGCTGGCCTCCGGCAGCCGCGACCGGGGCTACTACGACAGCGGCTACGCCCGGCGCGGCTACTACGGCCAGCCCTACTACGGGCGCGGCTATTACGGCTCTTCGTATCGCCGCTGCACCACCACTCAGCGCTACGACCCGTATTATGGCGGCTACGTCGAGCGCACCTACTGCCGATAGCCGCTCAAGGGGCGTCGCCTGCTGGCGACGCCCCTCTTTCGTCAGTGCACCTTGGCGCGGCCGATCTCCAGGCCTTCGCCCGTGGCGGTGACGTCGATCACCGCCCCGTCCTCCAGGTCGCCCGCCAGCAGCTTGCGCGCAATCGGGTCGACCAGTTCCTTCTGGATCACACGCTTCAGCGGACGCGCCCCGTAGACCGGATCGTAGCCGCGCTCGCCCAGCCAATGCATGGCCGCCGGATCCAGGGTGATCGCCATGCGCCGGTCGCCCAGCAGCTTTTCCACGCGCTGGAGCTGGATCCGGACGATGTTGTCCATCTCCGCGCGGCCCAGGCGCTTGAACAGGATGATCTCGTCGATCCTGTTCAGGAACTCCGGCCGGAAGTGACGGCGCACGGTGTCCATCACGCCAGGGCGTGCGGCTTCCACGTCCTCATCGTCCGCGAGTCCGGCCAGATGCTCCGACCCTAGGTTCGAGGTCATGATGATGATCACGTTGCGGAAATCGACCGTGCGCCCCTGGCCGTCGGTCAGCCGGCCATCGTCCAGCACCTGCAGCAGCACGTTGAAGACGTCGGGGTGGGCCTTCTCCACCTCATCGAACAGCACGACCTGGTAGGGCCGGCGCCGCACCGCCTCGGTCAGCGCCCCGCCCTCGTCGTAGCCGACGTAGCCGGGAGGCGCGCCGATCATCCGGCTGACCGAGTGCTTTTCCATGTACTCGCTCATGTCGAGGCGGGTCACGGCGGACTCGTCGTCGAACATGAACTCGGCCAGCGCCTTGGTGAGCTCGGTCTTGCCGACGCCCGTGGGGCCCAGAAACAGGAACGAACCAATCGGCCGGTTGGGATCCTGCAGGCCGGCTCGGGCGCGGCGAACCGCGTCGGACACCGCGAGCAGCGCCTCTTCCTGGCCGACCACGCGGTCGCGCAGCTTGTCCTCCATGGCCAGCAGCTTCTCACGCTCGCCCTCGAGCATCTTCTCCACCGGCACGCCGGTCCAGCGCGAGACCACCGCGGCGATCTGCTCGGCGTCGACGACTTCGGGCGACAGCGGGTTCTTGCCGGACTCGGCCTCTTCCGCCGCCAGGATGCGTTCGAGCTGCGGGATCTCGCCGTAGGCGATCTCCGAGGCCCGCTGCAGGTCGCCGCGACGCTGGGCCGCGATGAGTTCCGCGCGCAGACGCTCGAGCGCCTCGCGCGCCTGGGCGGACTGGCCGACCTTCTCCTTCTCGGCGCGCCAGCGGGCGGTCATTTCGGCGGAGCGCCCCTCCAGGTCGTCGAGCTCTTCTTCCAGCTTCTCCAGCCGGGCTTTCGAGGCGTGGTCGGTCTCCTTGGACAGCGCCTCCCGCTCGATCTTCAGTTGCACGACGCGACGGTCGATCTCGTCCAGCTCCTCGGGCTTGGAATCCACGGCCATGCGCACGCGGCTGGCGGCCTCGTCCATCAGGTCGATCGCCTTGTCGGGCAGGAAACGGTCGGCGATGTAGCGGTTCGAGAGCGTCGCAGCGGCGACGATGGCGGCGTCGGAGATGCGCACGCCGTGGTGCACCTCGTACTTCTCCTTCCGCCCGCGCAGGATCGAGACCGTCTCCTCGACCGTAGGCTCGCCGACGAACACCGGCTGGAAGCG
>NZ_JAUXZW010000380.1 GCF_030693805.1 Phenylobacterium sp. | reverse complement strand
CTTCGGCTGGATGACCCGCTGGCGCCGTCTGGTCCGCGACTAAGAGGCCCGGATCGACGTCTCGCAGGCCATGATCCTCGTCGCCATGGGCGGAAACCTGCTACGCCGGACCACCCACCCGTGAGTTTCCAAACGGACTCTCACCCCTGCAGAGTGATGTACAGCTCTCGTTCCAGCAGCCACTGGCCGCGGCGTTCCAGCCAGGCGGCCAGGTAGACGCCGCTCATCTCGATCCCATCCTTCCAGCGCCCGATCCAGCGGCCCGTCTCGGCGGCGCGGGCTCCGTCTGCGGCGAGTTCGACGCTCTCCGTGGTGCGCACGTAATCGACGAAGGCGGCCTCGGCGAACTGGCCGGCGAAGGCGGCGACCACCGCATCCGCGCCGTGGATCAAGGCGCCGTCGCCGGCGATCAGCACCATGTCGTCGGTCAGGTGCGGGCGTAGTCGGACGGCGTCATGGGCGGCGATCAGGCGGTTGGTCAGTTTGCGTTTGGCGCGGATGGCGGCGTCGGGGGCTGGCATCGCAGGACCTTGATCGAGCGTAACGGGAGTGGGCGGCTTCAGCCTGGCCGCCAGGCTGAAGCCGCCCACGAGGATCTCTTGCAGAAAGCACAGGCGGCGGCGAACCCGGAAGCCTATGTCGCCCGAGTGGCATCCAAAGCGCCCGCTCGCCCGTACCTGCCGTCCGGCGCTTGGCCGAATGGAGGACTTCATGGCAAGATTCACGATGGCCGGGGCGAGCGTCGCAGCCTTGTCGGTGCTGGGCGCCGGAACCGTCGCGCAGGCGCAAGCCGCTGACTGGACAGGCTTCTATGTCGGCGCGCACGCCGGCGCGGCCAGCCAGTCGGACAACGATGGCGAAAGCATCCTGTTCGACACCAATCTCGACGGGACCTTCAACAACACGGTGAACACCGCGGCGGGCGCGAACGCCTTTTCGCCAGGCTTCTGCGGCGGAGCAGCCACGGCCTCGACGCCCGGCGCCGGTTGCCGTGGCGACGACGACGGCCCGGAATTCGGCGGGCGCCTGGGCTACGACATGCAACTGGGCTCGTTCCTGGTCGGCGCGGTCGCCGAAGCCAGCCGCACCGACGTGACCGACAGCGTCAGCGCCTTCTCCACCACGCCTGCGCAGTACACCATGACCCGCAAGCTCAAGGGTCTGGCGGCGATCCGCGCCCGGGCCGGCTTCATCCTCGACCGCAACCTGATCTACGCCACCGGCGGAGCAGCGCGTGGCGAGATCGACCACACCTTCGGCAGCACCAACACCGCCAACACCTTCGTGCTGTCGGGCGACGACCACGCCGACGGCTACCAGTGGGGTGGCGGGCTGGAGCACAAGCTCACCGACAACGTGAACCTCGGCGTCGAGTACATCTACACCAAGCTCGATGACGGCGACGCCCGCGTGCGTTCGCAAGGCCCTGCGCCGGCCAACAACCCGTTCCTGCTGGTCAACGCCGCCGGGACCGACTTCCAGCGCAGCGAACAGGACTTCGAAATCCATTCGGTGCGGTTCACCGCCAGCTACCGGTTCTGACCGACATGGCGCCCGGGATGCTCAGCGATCACACGCGACGCGGCGTCCTGGGCGCCGCCCTCTGGCTGGCGGCGGCGCCAGGGGCTTTCGCCGCGCCCAGCGGAAAGCTGCGGTTCAAGGTGTACCGCAACGGCGTGCGGGTCGGCGAGCAGGTGACCACCATCGTCGGCGCTCCGGGCGCACAGACGGTGACCACCGACGCCCGGCTGGTGGTCAAGCTCGGGCCGGTGCCGGTATTCCGCTACCACCACCACGCGGTGGAACGCTGGCAGGGCGGCCGCTTCGCCAGCCTCGAGACCACCACCGACAGCAACGGCAAGCATGAGCGGGTGTCGGCGCGTAGCGGCCCGGCTGGGGTCGCCATCGAGACCGCCAAGCGAAAGACGACGGCGCCGGCCGACGCGCTTCCCTTCACCCACTGGAACCCGCAGGTGTTCGCCGGCGCGCCGCTGTTCAACCCGCAGACCGGCAAGCTGCTGAAGCTCTCGGTCAGCCGCCATGGCCCCGAGCGCCTCGCCCCGCCCGGCTCCCCGGCCGTGACCGCCACGCGCTGGGCGGTGCGCGGCGACGCGGAAATCGACGACTGGTACGACGCGTCCGGCGTCTGGGTCGGCCTGCGTGGCAAGCTCGAGGACGGCTCGACGCTGGAGTATCGCCGCTAAGCGTCCGCTTGCCGCGTCCTGGCGCGCAACTATGGTGAAGGTGCCCTCGTTCCCTGGAGCGCCTTCCTATGCGTCTGCTGGTCCTTGCCCTCGCCCTTTCCGTCGCCACCGCGGCCCAGGCCGCGCCCGCACCTCTGACGCCTGCCGACAAGGCGGCCGCGTTCAAGGCCGCGGGTTTCAAGCCCAAGGGGCGCGAATGGGTGCGCTGCGACGACACCCAGACGAGCTCACACCAGAACGGTTCCATCGAGGTCGCCGACCTGAACGGCGACGGCGCCCCGGAAGCCTGGGTGCGTGAGAGCAGCGTGTTCTGCTACGGCAACACCGCAGAGGCGTTTGTGTTGGTCACCAAGCGTCCGACTGGCTGGACGATCCTGCTCGACGAGGTGGGCATCGCGAACCCCTTGGCCACCAAGCATAACGGCTGGCCCGACATCGAGGTCGGCGGCCCGGGCTTCGGCCCTTCGCCCAAGTACCGCTACAACGGCGTGAAGTACGTGGCCGGCCGCTGAGCCGCGCGCGGCGTTGAAACGGCCACGCCTGATCCCCAGATAAGTCCTGTCCGGCGACCGCGCGCCTATCCAGGGCGCTGCCGCCGGAGAGTCGCTTGTTCGAGGACTCTTCTTGCGATGAACCGGTCTCTGCTGTTCGACAGCCCTTTCCTGCTCGGGTTCGAGCATACCCGCGCGCTGGCGGAACGCGCCGCCAAGGCGGCGGCCGAAAGCTACCCGCCGTACAATGTCGAAGACCGCGGCGGCGGCGATTTGCGCATCACCCTGGCGGTGGCGGGCTTCACGCCCGATCAGCTCCAGGTGACCGTCGAGGACCGCCAACTGGTGGTCGCCGGCAAGCGTGACGACGCGCAGACCAAGACCGAGGACGCCTATCTGCACCGCGGAATAGCCGCTCGCGGTTTCGTCCGCAGCTTCGTGCTGGCGGACGGGATGGAGGTCCGCGGCTGCGTTCTTGAGCACGGTCTGCTGCACATCGAGCTGTTCCGCCCAGAACCGGAGCGATTGGTGCGCCGCATCCCAATCCGGACGGCCGGCTGAACCTTGCAGCCGTTCGCGACGTTGACTTAGTTGGAGGTGGTCATGATGACGCCCGTTTTAACGACTGAAGCCTTTGCAGCCTTGGGCGCGCCGGACCTGGTGTACGTGCGCCCGGTCAAGGCCGCCGAGATCCTGGCCGGCACGCCGAACGGCCTGGTGGAAGGGTTCGAACTTGAACCCGATCAAACGCTCTATGCAGTGCACCGCGCCGACGGCGAACGGCTGGCGGTGATGACCGATCGCGATTCAGCGGTCGCCGCCGCCCTGGCGCACGAACTGGCGCCTGTGTCGGTCCACTAGATCAGCCTGACGACAATAGGGCGCGACCGCCGTCGATCAGGGGTTGTAGGCCCGCTCGCCGTGAGCGGCCATGTCCAACCCCTCCTCGATGGCTTCGTCGCGCGCGCGCAATCCGACCGTGCGCTCAAGCACCACCGCCAGAATCAGCGTCGCGATCGCCGACCAGGCGACGGTGGCGCCAACGCCGATCGCCTGGGTGAGCAGTTGTTGCGCCGGCCCGACCCCCGCGGCGTAACCCTTGCCGCCCAGCTCAGGCGCCGCGAGGCCAGCGACCAGCAGGGTCCCCAGGATGCCGCCGACGCCATGGACGGCGAACACATCAAGGGAATCGTCGATCTTCAGCCGATGTTTGATCAGCTCCACCGCTTGATAGCAGACGAAACTGCCGGCGGCGCCCAGCACTACGCCGCCCAGCGGGCCGACGAAGCCTGAAGCCGGCGTGACGGTGGCCAGGCCCGCCACCACGCCGGTGACCAGGCCGACCATGCTGGCCCGGCGGAATCTGCGCCACTCGATGAACGCCCAGACCAGCCCCGCCGTCGCCGCCGACAGATGGGTGACCATCAGCGCTGACGCCGCGTCGGCCCCGGCGCTGAGCGCGCTGCCCCCGTTGAAGCCGTACCAGCCGACCCACAGCATGCCGGCGCCGGTCATGGTCATGCCCGGGTTGTGCGGCGGCGAAAGCTCCCGCGGGAATCCGTCGCGCGGACCGAGGCGCCAGGCCAGCACCAGCGCCGAGACGCCCGCCGTGGCGTGAACCACCAGGCCGCCGGCGTAGTCCATGACGCCGCGCGCCATCAGCCAGCCGCCGCCCCACACCCAGTGGCAGACCGGCGCATAGACCACGAACAGCCACGCCGCCGAGAACAGCAGCACGGCGGAAAACTTAATGCGCTCGACGAAGGCGCCGACGATCAGCGCCGGGGTGATGATCGCGAAGGTCATCTGGAACATGAAGAACAGCGGCTCGGGCAGCGTGCCGGCGACAGCGTCGCGGCCGACCCCGATCAGGGCGAACTTGGCGAAGTCGCCGATCAGCGGCCCGCTTCCGGAGAACGACAGGCTGTAGGCGCCCAGCAGCCACAGAACCGAAGCCAGGCAGGCGATCGCCACGCAGTGGGCCATCACCGACAGCACGTTCTTCGACCGGACCAGGCCTGCGTAGAACAGCGCCAATCCCGGCAAAGTCATGAACAGCACCAGCGCGGTGGCGGCGAGCACCCAGGCGGTGTCGCCGGCGTTCACCTGGCCTGAAGCCTGGGCGCCGGCGCTTGAGGCGATGGTCGCAAACATCGCGGCGAGCGCGCCGACGCGCGCGCCGCGGCAGATCCTGGGCATGCAGCCTCCCCCTTGCGCGGACGTCGCTCCTGACCGCGTCCTAATGCTCAGGTTATAAACGTGAATCGCCCAATTCGCGAGCATCGCATTCTCGCGTGCTCATGACGCGTCGTCGTCGAGCTGGTCGGCGAGCGCCTGACGCACCGCCTCGATCAACGCCTTCAACCGGCCGGGCGGCAATCGGCTCGCCCCATCCAGGAACGCCGAGAACTCCGCGAGGAACGAGTCGTCTTCCGGGAAGCCCGCCTCGCTCCACTCGTCCGCCAACAGGCCGCGCCAATACGGGCGGTCGCCATCCTCACTCATTCACCATACCCCCACCATCTGGACGGTAGGGATACACCTTATGATTGTCTAGACGCTCAGCGCGCCGCCTGGCCGTTGCGCCGTTCCGGTGATCCGGGCCAGGATCGTTCACCATGCAGCCTCTGGATCACCTCGCACGATATATCGCCGATGCGCGCCGCATCGCGGTGTTCACCGGGGCGGGGATCTCGACGGAATCCGGGGTGCCGGATTTCCGCAGCCCCGGTGGGGTGTGGACCAAGATCCGTCCAATCCCCTTCCAGTCGTTCGTCGCCGACGAGGACGTGCGGCGAGAGGCATGGCGGCGCACCTTCACCGGCGTCGCGCGCTGGGTGGGCGCCCGGCCCAACGCCGGCCACGCCGCGGTCGCCCGCCTGGTCGGCGCCGGAAAGGCCCGCGCGGTGATCACCCAAAACGTCGACAACCTGCACCAGGCCTCCGGCGTCCCGCCCCCCCAGGTGATCGAACTGCACGGCAACGCCAGCTACGCGCATTGCCTCGACTGCGGGCTGCGGCACGAGCTCGCGGACCTTCGCGAGGGGTTCCTGGCCACCGACGCGCCGCCGACCTGCCGCGCCTGTGGCGGCGTCGTGAAAGTCGCCACCGTCTCGTTCGGCCAGCCAATGCCGCCTGCGCCGATGGCCCGCGCGGAAGCTGAGACCATGGCCTGCGATCTGTTCCTGGTGCTGGGCTCGTCGCTGTCGGTGATGCCGGCGGCGTCGTTCCCGTTGATGGCCAAGCGCAATGGCGCGCGGCTGGTGATCGTCAATCGTGATCCCACCGACCAGGACGCCTACGCCGACCTGGCGCTGCACGGCGAGATCGGCGCGGTGATGAGCGCCGTGGCGCCGGCGAACGGCTGAGCGTCAGGGCGGCGCGTCGGCGCAGCCTGTCAGGGTCTCCGCGCCCGCACGGACCTCCGCGCTCATCGGGTATTCGCGATCCGACATGCCGTCGCTGCAGGCGGTCTTGCGCAGACGGACCTGCAGCGCGTCCGTGGATGCGCCCCAGGCTGCGGCGTCGCCCTCGGCGCGGGGGCCCGGGTTCGCCGCCG
>NZ_JAUXZW010000016.1 GCF_030693805.1 Phenylobacterium sp. | reverse complement strand
GCCGAGGAGTCGGTGATCGCGGGCGGGCGGATCGGGGTCACGGGGCGCGGGTCCGATGAGCGGGATTAACCTTGCGCTTACCATGTTGGCGCGCTGCTCAACAGTTGGTTAACGGGCCTTGGCGAGCAGGGCCTGGGCCTGGCTGAGGGACATCGGCCCGGAGTGCTTGGCGGCGATGACGCCGTCGTCGCGGACGGCGAATGTCTCGGGCACGCCGGTGACGCCGAACTCGATGCCGCCGCGCCCATCACGATCGACCAAGCGCACGGAGAAGGGGTCGCCCAGGCGGTCGAGGAAGGCCTGGGCGTTCTGCGGCGCGTCCTTGTAGGCGACGCCGACGATGCGCACGCCGCCAGACTTCAGGGCGATGAGGGTCGGTTGCTCCACCTCGCAGGGCGCGCACCAGGAGGCGTAGAAGTTGACCAGGGCCGGGCCGTCGCCCAGCGCCGCGCGCAGGGGCCGGGCGACGCCGTCATCGAGGTCGGGCAAGGTCAGCGCCGGGACCGGCTTGCCGACCAGCGCCTGGGGCTCGACGTGCGGGTTGCGGTTGAGGGCGTAGAGGGCGAACAGCGCGCCAAGCGCCGCCAGGGCGATCAGCGGCAGGGCGGCCAGCCAGCGTTTCATGTCGCGTCCCTGGGCGCGTCCTTGCGGACACCCCCGGCGCGGGCGCGCCAGCGCCTCGCATGCGCGAGCGACAGCCCGATCATCGCCGCGAACACCAGGGCCGTCGCGGCGTAGGCCGGCCAGACGTAGGCGGCGTAGGGTGCGGGGTCGAGGTCCAGCACGCGACCCTCAGCCCCGCGCCGCGCGCATGGCGGCGGCCTCGGCGCGCCGGCGCCACAACTCCGCGCGGATACGCACCAGCCACAGTGCGCCGAACGCCCCCATGTAGGCGAGCGCCATCAGCAGCAGCGGCCAAAGGTACACCGCGGCCATCGTCGGGCCCTGGGCGCGGAACACCGAGGCGCCCTGGTGCAGGGTGTTCCACCAGTTCACCGACCAGTGGACGATCGGCAGGTTGACGAGGCCGACCAGCGCCAGGATAGCCGCGGCGCGCGCGCCCTTGGCCTCGTCGTCCATGGCCCCGCGCAACGCGATGTAGGCCAGGTAGAACAGGAACAGCACCAGCACCGAGGTCAGGCGCGCATCCCACACCCACCAGGCGCCCCACATCGGCCGTCCCCAGAGCGCGCCGGTGACCAGGGCGAGGAAGGTGAAGGCGGCGCCCAGCGGCGCCGCGGCCTGGGCGGCGGCGTCGGCCAGCACGTGACGGAACACCAGCGACAGCAAGCTGGCGCCCCCCAGGCAGAGGTAGACGAACAGGCTCATCCAGGCGGCCGGCACATGGATGAACATAATCCGCACGGTGTCGCCCTGCTGGTAGTCCTCGGGCGCGGTGAAGCCGAGCCACAGGCCGGCGAGGGCGAGCCCTGCGGCGATCACGCCGAACAACGGCGCCGCCCAGCGCGAGAACGCCATGAACCGCTCCGGATTGGACAGGAAGGCGGGCGCCGGGATCATGCGGCGGGCTTAGCCTCCGGCGCGGTCTATGCCAATGGGTTGAAGCCCATCGGCCGTTCAGGCAGGACGCGTCGATGACACCCCTCCGTCTTCCCCTGTTGCGGGGCCCCACGCCGGTTTCGTTCTCCACAGGCTGCCGCGCAGCGCTCAGCGCCGTCGCGGTGGTCGCGATCACCGGGTTTGCAGCCCATGCGGCGGTGGCCGGAGACCTGCGTCTCGAACCCTTACTTGCTCCGCCGATCGGCGCCTCGGCCGTGCTGATCTGCGCGGTTCCTGCAAGTCCCTTGGCCCAGCCGCGCGCCGTGATCGGCGGCAATGTGCTGTCGGGCCTGGTGGGGCTGGGCTGCGCGATGGCGATCCACCAGCCGGTCCTCGCCGCCGCCGTCGCCGTGGGCGCGGCGATCCTGGTGATGCTGATACTAGGATGCCTGCACCCGCCCGGAGGCGCGGTCGCACTAGGCGCAGCTCTGGCGAGCGCTCCAAGCCTCGGGACCGTCGTAGGGCCGGTTGCGCTGTGTTCGGTCCTGCTGGTCCTCGCCTCAACGGTGGCGGTGAAGCTGAGCGGGCGCAGCTATCCGCACCGCGCGCATCTGCCGGCCAGCCCGCACGGGACACATGACCGTCCACCCAGCGAGCGCGGCGGCTACACCGCCGCCGATATCGACGCGGCCTTGGCTCAGTACGGCGAACTGCTCGACGTCAGCCGCGAAGACCTCGACGCGCTGTTCCATCAGGTTGAAATCCAGGCCAGCCGGCGCATCCATTCACAGATCCGCTGCGAAGAGATCATGTCCCGAGACGTGGTGGCGCTCGACGCCCACCAGAGCTGCGAGAGCGCGCTCGCCTACCTTCGCCAGCACGACTTGCGGGTAGCCCCTGTGATCGACGATCGCCGTCGCGTCGTGGGCATGGCGCGCCGCGCCGAGCTCGCGGCCGGGCGTAGCCGACCGGTGGAGAGTGTGATCGACCCGTTCGTACACCGCGTTCCACCGCGCGCTGCGATCGAGACGCTGTTCCCGCTCCTGTCCAGCGGCAAGGCGCACGAGGTGATGGTGGTGGACGCCGACCGCGTGTTGCTGGGCGTGATCACCCAGACCGATCTGCTGGCCGTGCTCTACCGGGCCCATGTCGTCGAGGCGGTTGTGGCCGGCAGAGAAGGCTAAGCCGTCGCGCTTACCTTGACATACGAGGGTCAGGGCGCGGTCAGGGAAGGTCTTTAGGCGGTACGACGGCGATCTCTTCGGGAGTCATCTTGCGCAGCGACTTCGCGATCAGCGGCTGTCGGAAGCCGTCACGGTCGGACAGCGTCAGGTCGAGGTCGATGGCCGAGCAGATCCAGGTGGAGCCGCGCATCTCGTTGACCAGGAACCGGTTGGGGCTCTTGTTCACATGTACGCCCGGCGTCAGGTCGACCCGCCAGATGTCTGTCCCGCTCACCCGCAACAGCAGGAAGTCGCTGTCGCCCGGCGCGCTCCAGCCCTGCCAACTGTTGCTGGGGAAACAGTTTCGCTCGGGCTTCGGCGCGTCGGCGGCGTATGCCGTGGTCGCAGCGAGCGCCAGGACGGCGACGGCTGAGACGGTGAGTGCGCGCATGGCGTGGACCTTCGGAAGCTGTCTCGTCGGCTCGACGATACTCTCCCAAACGTCCGGAACGAACAGGCGTTCATCGCTCAGGGCGCGAGCCCTGCTAGGCGCCTACATCATGCTGAGCGCGGCGATGACCTTGGTCAGTTCCTGGCGGCGGGGGCTCTCGACGCCGAGCGCAATGTACTCTTCGATGCATAGGTCAGGGGCCAGCGCGCCGTATTGCTTCAGGCGCTCTTCGGCTTCTTCGAAGGCGCGGGCGTTGGCGAGTTCCAGGGACATGCCCATGTGATTGTCTCCCGATGATACGGTCTGCTGGCCGGTGAATCGGGAGGAGCAATCTTCGCGCCACAGGCGAGCAGGCTCCGCAGCGTCAATCGTACCAGGCGCGCCCGGCCCGCTCGATCAGGGCGAAGGCGCCGGCGGGGCCCCAGCTGCCGGCGGCGTACGGCTTTGTCGCGAGGCCGGCGTCGCGCCAGGCCTCGGCGATCCCGTCGATCCACCGCCAGGCGGCTTCCACCTCGTCGCGGCGCACGAACAGGGTCGAGGCCCCGTTGACCACATCCAGCAGCAACCGCTCGTAGGCGATGCGCCGGCGTGCGCCTGGGCCGGAATAGGCGCGCAGCAGCGACAGCGACAGCGGCATGGCCTGCAGGCGCATCGACCCCTGCGACAGGCCCGGCGACTTGTTCATCAGGGTGAGTTCGATGTCCTCGTCAGGCTGCAGGTCGATGACCAGGCGGTTGGCGGTCAGGTCGGCCTTGGCCGCGCCGCCGAAGATCGAGTGCGGCACCTCCTTGAATTGGATGGCGATCTGGGTGCGGCGCTCGGGCAGGCGCTTGCCGGTGCGCAGGAAGAACGGCACGCCCGCCCAGCGCCAGTTGTCGATGTCGGCGCGCAGGGCCACGAAGGTCTCGGTGGGGCTGGGCTGACCGCGCTCTGTCTCATAGCCGTGGGCGGTCTCGCCGCCGACCACGCCGGCGGCGTACTGGCCGCGCACGCTCGAGGCCTGCGCCTCGGCGCGGGTGAAGGGGCGCAGCGAGCGTAGCACCTTGACCTTCTCGTTACGCACGGAGTCGGGCTCGAGATCGACGGGCGGCTCCATGGCCACCAGACACAGCAATTGCAGCATGTGGTTTTGCACCATGTCGCGCAGGGCTCCATACTCGTCGTAGTAGGGCCAGCGCTCGCCGACACCCTCGGTCTCGGCGACGGTGATCTGCACGTGGTCGATGGTCAGGTTGTTCCACAGCGGCTCGAACAGGGCGTTGGCGAAGCGCAGGGCGATAAGGTTCTGCACCGTCTCCTTGCCCAGGTAGTGGTCGATGCGGAAAATCCGGTCTTCGGAGAACACCGCGCCGACCGCGGCGTTGATCTGGCGCGAGGTTTCCAGGTCGCGGCCGATGGGCTTCTCCAGCACGATGCGAGTGCGCTCGTTGACCAGGCTCGCGTCGGACAGCGCCGAACAGACCCGCCCGTACAGGCTGGGCGACAGAGCCAGGTAGAACATCGGCCGTTGTGCGCCGGCCAGCAGGGGCTTCAGCGCCTGCAGACCCTCGGGCCGCGTGGCGTCGGCTGCGGCGTAGTCGAGTCTGGCGGAGAAGCGTGTCCAGTCCTCGTCGCACAACCCTTGCGCAGCGCGCTCGCAGACCGCCTGGCGGGCCATCTCGACGAAGGCGTCGCGGCCCATCTCGGCGCGGGCGGTGGCGACGATGCGCAGGCCTTCGGGCAGGAACCCGTCGACGTCGAGGAAATAGAGCGACGGCAGCAGCATGCGCTGCGCCAGGTCCCCCGTGCCGCCGAACAGCACGATGATGTCGGCTTGGGATTCGGGCATGGGGTGCACCTTCTGCTCACAAGAACGCGAAGCGCGAGATAGCGTAGAACGCGCCTTGCAACGTCAAGGCGTCTGCATCGTTCATATCCACGGACGGAAGAGTTGCACCACGGCTGCACGCCGCGCGGGCCGCTGCGCGCGGAGGCGCCGCCGCGCAAGCCGCAACTAGAGGAAATATGGGACTGCACGAACTCAGCATCGGCATGCCGCCGCGCGCGCTCAAGCTTTCGGGGACGGCGCTGTTCCTCGACCTGGACGGCACCCTGGCGCAGATCGCCGCAAGGCCGCAGGACGTCGTGCCCGATCCACGACGCACCAGCCTGCTGGAGCGACTGGCGATCGCGCTGGATGGGCGTCTCGCGGTGATCAGCGGCCGGGCGCTGGCCGACGTCGATCGCATCTTGGAGGGGCGCGTAGCCGCGGTCGCCGCTGTCCACGGCCTGGTCCGGCGCGACGCCGACGGACGCATCCACGCCGCCGCGGTTCATCCCGGGCTGTTGATGGCCCGTAGCGGGTTCGAAGGGTTCGCGGCGCGTGACGCGGGTCTGATCGTCGAGGACAAGGGCCCGAGCGTCGCCCTCCATTTTCGCCAGGCTCCGGCGCTGGCGCAGGCCGCCGGCGTGCTGGCGGGCGAGCTGGCGGCGGCCTCAGGCCTGATGCGCCAGGACGGCCACATGGTGGTGGAGCTGCGCACGCCCGGTCCAGACAAGGGCGACGCGCTGGCCGCATTCCTGAGGAGCGCGCCGTTCGCCGGCGCCCAGCCGGTTTTCGTCGGCGACGACCAGACCGACGAGGACGGCTTCGTCGGCGCGGAGGTCGCGGGCGGCTTCGGCGTACTCGTGGGGCCGGAGCGGCGCAGCCACGCCCGCTGGCGGCTAGACGATGTGGACGCGGCGCTGGCCTGGCTGGAGGCCTCGCTGTGAGCCGGCTGATCGTGGTGTCAAACCGGGTGAATCCCCCCACGGGCAAGGGTGACGAGAGCGTCGGCGGCCTGGCCATGGCGCTGTCGGCGGCGCTGCGCCAATACTCGGGCCTGTGGTTCGGCTGGAGCGGGCGCACTGTGCCGGCGTTCACCGGCGAGCTCAGCATCGAGGAATTCGACGGGGTGACGGCGGCCACCGTCGACCTCGAGGAGACCGACTTCAACGAGTACTACAACGGCTACGCCAACAAGACTCTGTGGCCGCTGTTCCACTATCGGATGGACTTGACCGCCTACGACCGCTCGTATGGCGAGGGCTATGAGCGGGTGAACCGGCGGTTCGCCGAGACTCTGCGGCCGTTGATCGCGCCGGACGACCTGATCTGGGTGCATGACTACCACCTGATCCCGCTGGCGCGCGAGCTGCGGGCGCTGGGGGTGCGCAACCGCATCGGCTTCTTCCTGCACGTGCCGTGGCCGGCCTATCAGGTGATCGCCACCCTGCCTGGCCACCGGCAACTGGTGCAGGCGATGTTTGACTACGACCTGGTGGGGTTCCAGACCCACGAATACCTGCAGGCGTTCGAGGAATATGTGCTGACCGAGGCCGCCGGCGAGCGGATCGCGCCCGACAAGCTGCGCGCCTTCGGCCACACGCTCAGTGTCGGCGAGTTCCCGATCGGCATCGACGCCAAGGACTTCGCCCAGATGGTCCGCGGCCCGCGCGCCCGGCGGATGCGCGACATCATGACCGCCTCCACCGTGTTCAAGCAGATGATCATCGGCGTCGACCGGCTGGACTATTCCAAGGGCCTGGAGGAGCGCTTCCTTGGCTTCGAGCGGCTGCTGGCGGACAATCCCGACCTGCGGCGCGAGGTGCTGATGCTGCAGATCGCGCCGGTGTCGCGCGAGGGTGTCGACACCTATCAGGAGATCCGCGCCCGGCTGGACGCCCTGTCAGGCCGGATCAACGGCGAGTTCGCCGACGTCGACTGGAATCCGGTCCGCTACGTCAACCGCAACTACCGACGCGACGACCTGGCCGGCATCTATGGCGCAGCGAGCGTCGGGCTGGTGACGCCGTTGCGCGACGGGATGAACCTGGTGGCCAAGGAGTTCGTCGCCGCCCAGGACCCGCAGGACCCCGGCGTGCTGGTGCTGTCGCGCTTCGCCGGCGCGGCGACCCAGTTGAAGGAGGCGCTGCTGGTCAATCCCAACAGCCCCGAGGAGATCGCCGACGCGCTGAAGCGGGCGCTGTCGATGGGACTGGCGGAGCGAATCCGCCGCTGGCGCGCTCTGTTCGAGAACGTTCAGGGCGAGGACGTGGAGGGCTGGCGCGACGCCTTCGTCACCGCTCTGGCCGACGACGACGCGCAGGCCAAGGCCGCCCTGGCCGGCTGAGGCGTCCCTGAAGAGGTTGGGCAGATGGCGCTCGACAAGCTCGCCCGCTACCGGTCGATGCGGGATTTCAATCAGACGCAGGAGCCCAGCGGCGCCGATCGGACGGCAAAGTCCGAGCGCTTGCGGTTCGTGATCCAGAAGCATGCCGCGACACGCCTGCATTATGACTTCCGGCTGGAACTGGACGGGGTGTTCAAGTCCTGGGCGGTGACCCGCGGGCCGTCGCTGGATCCGACGGACAAGCGCCTGGCGGTTCAGACCGAGGACCACCCGCTCGACTACGGCGACTTCGAAGGCACGATCCCCGCCGGCCAGTACGGCGGCGGGACGGTGATGCTGTGGGACCGCGGCTACTGGGAGCCGGAGCCGGGGTTCGACCCCCAGGCGGGCCTGGCCAAGGGCGAATTGAAATTCATCCTCGATGGAGAGCGGTTGAAAGGCGGCTTCGTCCTTATACGGATGAAGCGCCGCGAGAAGGAAAAACACGACAACTGGCTGCTGATCAAACACCACGACGGCTGGGCGGTGGAGGGGGCCGCCAAGGGCCTGGTGGAGGTGGAGACCCGCTCCGTCGCCTCGGGTCGCGCGCTGGAGGATATCGCCGCCGGTAAGGGGCGCGGACCGACGCCGTTCATGACCAAGAGCGCCAAGGCGGCTGCGCCCGACGCGGTGTGGCGATCGAACCGCGAGGAGCAGGGCGCGGCTGAACCGAAGGCGAAGGCCACTCCCAAAGCGAAGGCTTCGCCCACCCCTAAGGTCGGTGCAACGCCGGGGTTCATCGAACCGGCCCTGTGCACGCTGGTGGACCGACCGCCGCCCGGCGCAGGCTGGGGACACGAGATCAAGTTCGACGGCTACCGGCTGCAGCTCCGCGTCGAGGCCGACAAGGCGACGCTGAAGACCCGCAAGGGGATCGACTGGACGGCGAAGTTCAAGGCGATTGCGCGCGAGGGCGCGAAGCTCGCCGATGGCGTCTATGACGGCGAGGCCTGCGCCCTGGACCACGCCGGTTCGCCGGATTTCCCGGCCCTGCAGGCGGCGCTGTCGGACGGCAAGACCGACGACCTGATCTTCTTCGCCTTCGACCTGTTGTTCGCCCAAGGCGAGGACTTGCGTGACCTGGCCCTGCGTGAGCGCAAGCAGCAGCTGGCGGCGGCGCTGGACGGCGCGGGGGCGCGCATCCGCTACGTCGACCACTTCGAGACCGCGGGCGACGCGGTGCTGCAGTCGGCCTGCCGCATGTCGCTGGAAGGCATCGTCTCGAAGCGGCTGGACGCGCCCTATCGCTCGGGTCGCCAGGACGCCTGGACCAAGTCCAAATGCCGCGCCGGCCACGAGGTGGTGATCGGCGGGTGGACGGGCGAGGCGGGACAGCTACGCTCGCTGCTGGTGGGCGTCCATCGCGACGGCAAGCTGATCTACACCGGCCGGGTGGGCACAGGCTTCGGGCGCGAGACGGTGGCGCGCGTGCTGCCCAAGCTCAGCCCCCTGGAGGCGCAGGCGAGCCCGTTCAGCGGGCCGGGCGCGCCGCGCAAGGGCCCGGGCGTGCACTGGGCCAAGCCGGAACTGGTGGCGGAGATCGAGTTCGCCGGCTTCACCGGCGGCGGCATGGTGCGGCAGGGATCGTTCAAGGGCCTGCGCGCCGACAAGCCGGCGGAGGAGGTGGAGGCCGAGGCGCCGGCGCATCCCGCCGAGATCGAGCTCGCCGAACCGACCCCGGGCGAGGCGAAGACCGGCTCATACAAGACGCCGGCGAAGCGCGCCGCGCCGGCCGGCCAGCCGGTGGTGATGGGCGTGACGCTGTCCAACCCCGACAAGCCGCTGTGGCCGAACTCCGCCGAGAAGGACCAGCCGGTCACCAAATTGGACCTCGCCCGCTACCTGGAGGCGGTGGGGCCGTGGATGATGCAACACCTCAAAGGCCGGCCGTGCTCGATCATCCGCGCCCCGGACGGGGTGGGCGGCCAGCTGTTCTTCCAGCGACACGCGGGCAAGGGCTCGTCCAGCCTGCTGGAGCAGGTGGAGGTGTTCGGCGATCATAAGCCCTACCTTCAGGTCGACCGGATCGAGGGGCTGGCGGCGCTGGCCCAGATCGGGGCGCTGGAATACCACCCCTGGAACTGCCAGCCGTTCGCGCCGGAGGTCCCCGGCCGCCTGGTGTTCGACCTCGACCCTGGACCGGACGTGACGTTCGAGACTGTGATCAAGGCCGCGATCGAGGTGCGCGACCGCCTCGACGCCCTGGGCCTGGTCAGCTTCTGCAAGACCACCGGCGGCAAGGGCCTGCACGTCGTGACCCCGCTGAAGGCGCAGAAGGGCGCGAGCGCGCCCGACTGGCAGGCGGCCAAGGCCTTCGCCCAGAAGGTCTGCACCCAGATGGCCGCCGACAACCCCGACCGCTACGTGGTCAACATGGCCAAGAAACTGCGCCAGAGCCGCATTTTCCTCGACTACCTGCGCAACGACCGCATGGCGACGGCGGTCGCGCCGCTGTCACCACGCGCGAGGGACGGAGCCACGGTGTCGATGCCGCTGACGTGGGCGCAGGTGAAGGCCGGACTGGATCCGAGGCGCTACACCGTGCGGACCGTGCCGGCGCTACTGGCGAAGACGGACGCCTGGGCCGACTACTGCGACGGTGAGCGGCCGCTGGGGGCGGCGATCCGAAAGCTGGGGTGACGTGGGGGCGTGGTCGCACTGGTGCTTAAGTGTACGGCGACCAGTCAGCCTGCAGACACACGTTCGCATCATTCAGGTTTAAGATGGGGTCCGTCCAACGAACTCCATGCACAGCACTCGCAACCTCGCCGCCGTCATCCTCCGGCTCGCGTCCAGGGCCATGAACATGGCCATCGCGACCCTTGGGTCATGGCCTTGCCCCCTCCGTCTTTCACCTGCGGCGAAAGCCACCTCCCCCGCTACGCAGGGGAGGAGCGAGACCCATGCTCTCACCCGTGAAACGCGGGAGTTGGCGCGCCCGAAGAAGATGCACAGAGCCCTTCCGCCGGCGGCGATTTCGTTGGAACCTTCACGGCACGTCGGGCAGCCTGACCGATCAGCGGGAGAGACGACATGACGATGATCCGCAGCCTGTCGGCGTCGGCCGGCGCCCTGTTGCTGGTGCTGAGCGTCACCCCTGCGCAGGCGGCGCCCGCAGCCCCGGTCAAGAACGTGGTGCTGGTCCATGGCGCGTTCGCCGACGGCTCTGGTTGGCGCGGCGTCTATGACATCCTGAAGACGGACGGCTTCAACGTCAGCATCGTTCAGCACCCGACCCTTTCACTGGCCGGCGATGTCGCGGCGACGAAAGACGTGGTGGACGCCCAGGGCGGCCCGGTCGTGCTGGTCGGGCATTCCTATGGCGGAGCGGTGATCACCGAGGCTGGTACGAACCCCAATGTCGCGGCCCTCGTCTACATCACCGCCTTCGCGCCGGACAAAGGCGAGTCGGTCAACAGCCTGAGCGCCAGCCCGCCGCCGGGGACGCCGGCGCCACCGATCCTGCCGCCCAAGAACGGCTTCCTCTCGCTGGACAAGGCCAAATTCCCGGCCGCCTTCGCCGGCGACGTCGATCCGAAGACGGCGGCCTTCATGGCCGACTCCCAGATCCCCTGGGGGCTCGACGCGGTGGGCGGACAGATCACCCAGCCCGCATGGAAGTCCAAGCCCAGCTGGTACCTGCAGGTCGCCGACGACAAGATGATCCCGCTGCCCGCGCAGCAGGCGATGTCCAAACGGGCCGGATCGACGATCGTCGAGGTCCCGGGCAGCCACGCGATCTTTGTGTCGAACCCGAAGGCTGTCGCCGCGATCATCGAAAAGGCGGCCAGCGGCGTCAAGTAAGGCTCCGATGGCGCAGTTTGCAGCAGATTGAGCGAGGCTGATGGCGAAGCTGGTGTTCGGCATGAACCAGTCGTTGGACGGCTACGTCGACCACATGGCGTTTGCGCCCGACGCGGCGGTGTTCCGTCACTGGATCGAGCAGGTGCGCGACCTGGCCGGCAGCATCTACGGCCGGCGCATGTACGAGATCATGCGCTACTGGGATGATGACGATCCCGCGTGGGACGCGGAGCGGCGTGAGTTCGCGGCGGCGTGGCGAAAGCAACCGAAATGGGTCGTCTCGCGCACGCTGAAGTCCCTCGGCCCCAACGCCACCCTGGTCGACGGCGACCTGGAGGCGGCGGTCCGCGGGCTGAAGGCTCGTCTTGACGGGGAAATCGCCGTCTCCGGGCCCGACCTGGCGCAGAGCATGACCGACCTTGGTCTGATCGACGAGTACCGCCTCTACATGCACCCTGTCGTTCTGGGGCGCGGCGCGCCGTTCTTCGCCGGGCCGCGGCCGCGGCTCCGGCTGGCGGCGAACGAGATGATCGGCGACGAGGTGATCAGGCTCACCTACGTCCCGGCCTGATCGCGCGGCGGTGAACCGGCTCGCGACGACAGGCGTTCAGACCCGGACCCGACAGGGAGGAAGACGATGACTGGCAAGATGACCAACTGTCTTTGGTTCGACAACGGCGAGGCGCGCCAGGCGGCGGAGTTCTACGCCAGCGTCTTTCCTGACAGCCATGTGGGCGCGGCGATGGCGGCGCCGGGGGACTACCCCGACGGCCAGAAGGGCGCGGAGCTGACGGTGGAGTTCACCGTGCTGGGCGCGCCGTTCATGGGGCTCAATGGCGGTCCCGCGTTCAAGCCGAACGAGTCGGTGTCCTTCGTGGTCGAGACACAGGACCAGGCCGAGACCGACCGTTACTGGGACGCCATCGTCGGCAATGGCGGCGCAGAGAGCGAGTGCGGCTGGTGCAAGGACCGCTGGGGCTTCTCCTGGCAGATCACGCCGCGCCAGCTCCTCGAGGGCATCACCGATCCTGACCCGGCGGTGGCCAAGCGGGTATTCGAGGCGATGATGACCATGGGCAGGATCGACGTGGCGAAGATCGAGGCCGCGCGCCGCGGCTGACCGGGGCAGGGCGGCTTCGGTGCGACGATCCAGCTCGCCGGCGTGACCGTCAATGGCGCCAATTTCGCCAGCATCTTCGACTGTTCAGGCGCGGGCGCGCTCAGGCCCTGACGTTCTGGCGCTTGACCATCTCGCCGATCCACAGCGGGGCGAAGGGCGAGGTGCATCCCGGCGGTGTCGGATAGTCGCGGTAGACGCCCAGGGTTTCCCCGATGGCCAACGCGCGGACCCGGTGCGCGGCATGGTGGATGCCGATATTGGCCAGCGCCATGTTCATCGTCCACTGCGGCTGCGGCGCGGCGCCGGCAAGCTCGCGCTCGATCCTGTCCAGCAGGGCCGCGAGGTCGAGGTCGCCGGCGTCCTTCGCGATCCGTTCGGCGGTCAGGCTCCAACCGGCGCGCGCGGCGATCGGGTGGTCGCTCTCCATCCACTGGCGGCGCAAGGCCTCCTTTTCGGGATGCACCTTGACCACGTAGGCGTTGAGCCAGTCGCAGGCCTGGATCACCGCGTTCGAACGCACCAGTTCGTCGAGGTCGGTGGGCGAAAGCGCCTTGGGTTTCATCCAATGGATGGCCAGCAGCCGGGCGTCGAGGTTGCCGGTCTCCCATAGCGCCATGGCCAGGTCGTGATCGCCCTTGACCTGCTTGGCAAGCGCGCGGATGTCGCCCAGCTTGACGCCGAACTGCCGCGTATCGGCGCCGTTGCGGATGTCGAGGTTGCGGACCTTCTCGTTCCCGAGGGCCTCGAGTTTCGCCAGCGCCTCAGTGACGGTCATCAGTTCGCTCCGCTTTGGCCGCAATAGAGGCGAAGAGGTCGCCGTCCCGCAAGGTCACGGGAGGGCGGCCTCTGCTTCGGCGTCGTGGTTCAGGCTGGCGCCAGCGCCGGCTTGCGGCCCCGTCGCCACGCGCCCACCTCGGGACCGACTTGCCGCTTGTTATGCAGGGTCGATCCTGCAACGCGCGGTCTGGTCGGACCTGCAGGCGATACCGTCAGGCGAGACGCGCAGCTACGGCGCCATCGCCAGGACGCTGCCCCTGGTAGCCACCGCCCAGGAGGTCGGCGCCGCGTGCGCGGCCAACACCATCGCCGTCACCATCCCATGCCATCGGGTGGTGAAGGCTGACGGCTCGATCTCCGGTTACCGCTGGGGCGTCGAGCGCAAGCGTCGGCTGATCAACCTCGAGGGCGTGGCGTGATGCTGCTGCCAGCTTGCGATCGGACTCGGAGGCCTGCGAAACTCGCCGTCGGCCCTATATGGAATTTGAGAGCAAGCGACGGAGTTTCGAGGCCGCGACGGCGGCCCAGCATGGCGTCATACTTTTCAAAGGAGGCTTCAATGCTTGCCCGTACGACCGCTGACGACGCCCGCTGGGCCAGCGTGGTCGCCAAGGACCGCGAGGCTGACGGCCAGTTCTTCTATTCCGTGCGCACCACAGGGATCTTCTGCCGTCCCTCGTGCCCGTCCAAGCCAGCGCGGCGCGAGAACGTCGCCTACCACGACACCGCCGAGGCCGCGCAGGCGCAAGGGTTTCGCCCGTGCGAGCGCTGCCGCCCGACCGGCGCGTCGCAGGACGAACGCCACGCCGCGGCCATCGCGCTGGCCTGCCGCGCCATCGAGGCGGCTGAGACCCCGCCGAGCCTCGAGGACCTGGCCCAGGCCGCGGGCATGAGCCGCTTCCATTTCCATCGGGTGTTCAAGGGGGTGACCGGCGTGACCCCCAAGGCCTACGCCGACGCCCACCGCAGCCGGCGGGTGCGCGAGGAACTGGGCCGTTCCGACACCGTGACCCAGGCGATCTACGACGCCGGCTTCAACTCCGGCGGCCGCTTCTACGAACAGTCGACGGGGTTGCTGGGGATGACGCCCACCCGGTACCGCAAAGGCGGGGAACGCACCGCGATCCGCTTCGCCATCGGCGAGACGTCGCTGGGCGCGATCCTGGTGGCGGCGACCGACCAGGGCGTCTGCTGCATCCTGCTGGGCGACGATCCCGATGCGCTGGCCCGCGACCTGCAGGACCGCTTCCCGCGCGCCGAGCTGATCGGGGCGGATGACGATTTCGAGGGCCTGGTGGCTCAGGTGGTCGGCCTAGTCGAGGCGCCGGGCATGGGCGTCGACCTGCCGCTGGACATCCGCGGCACCGCCTTCCAGCAGCGGGTGTGGGCGGCGCTGCGCGAGATCCGGGCCGGCGAGACGGTGAGCTACGCCGATGTCGCGGCGCGGATCGGCCGACCGAAGGCCGTGCGCGCGGTGGCCCAGGCCTGTGCGGCGAACAAGCTGGCGGTGGCGATCCCCTGTCACCGGGTGGTGCGCAATGACGGGGCGCTGTCGGGCTACGCCTGGGGCGTCGAGCGCAAGCGGGCGCTGCTGGAGCGCGAGCTTGCCGCCTGACGCACGGCGTCGGGCCCGCCATCTTGACCTAGGGTCATTGTGCATGTCTCGTGCGGGGTACGTGCAGGCGTAACACGAACGCCACGCAAGGATATCGAATGAAAACGACAACATAACGAGCAGGGAGGCGGGTCGTGGCGATTGTCGAGAAGCTTGGATATGTGACGCTCGGGGTCAACGATCTCGATAAGGCGACTGAATTCTACACCCGTGTGGGGCGCCTGGCGGAGGTCGAGCGCACCGATCGCACGGTATTCCTTACGGCGGGTCGCGATCATCACTGGCTGCGGCTCGAAAAGGCCGACGTCGAAGGCGTGCAGCGCGTGGGTTATGACGTGGGAAGCCACGAGAACCTGCTGAAGGCGATCGAGGTCCTCAAGGCGTGGAACATCCCCTATGACGACCGGGTGCGTCCGAATGAGGATCGGGTCGAACATAGCATCGTGTTCAACGATCCCGGGGGCATGAACATCGACCTGTTCTACGGCATGCAGCAGCTGGCCGCCGCGCCGGACAATCACGGCGTGAACATCAAGAAGATCCTGCACGCGGGCTGGAATTCACCGAACTTCGAGGAGACGGTTCGCTTCTGGATCGATGGCCTGGGCTTCAAGATCTCGGACCAGATCGAAGACGCCTCTTATTTCATGCGCTGCGGCGACCGGTTCCACCATTCGCTGCTGCTCATCGCCGGCAAGGGCGACAAGCCACAGTTCAACCACCTGGCCTTCCTGGTAGACTCCATCGATGACGTGATGCTGGTCCGCAACAACGGCCTGCGCGCTGGCGCCACGTTGCGCAGCGACGTTCTCAAGCACACGCCGTCGGGGTCGATCGCGGTCTATTTCCGCGACGCGCCCAGGGGGTTCGACTTCGAATACTGCTTCGAACATGCGCAACTCGACGACGACCACGTCCCGCGGCGGCTGAACATGAAGGAAGGCATCAGTGACATCTGGCAGGCCGAACTGCCCGATCCCGTCATCGCCTGACGCATCGCCGCGCGCTGCGAAAGCGGGAACCCGCGGCCGGGCGCAGGGGTTCGACTCGGCGCGCCGGCCGCAGGCGCATGATGGCCAGCGCCGCGTGACGCCGGCGGAGGTGGAAGATGGAAACCCAGCAACTGCATCGTGGCCGGCTGATCGACCACATTCAGCTGGTGGTGGAGGATCTGCCCGCCAGCAAGCGCTTCTACGAAGCCGTGCTGGGCGTCCTCGGTATGCCGATCGGCGGCGAGGCCGACGACTATTTCTGGGTCGACGAACTGTTCGTATCGTCGGCCGACAGCGAGGCGGCGCAGGGCAAGCTCACCGGACGCCATCACCTGGCGTTCCAGGCGGCCGACCGGGCCACGGTCGACGCGTTCCACGCTGCTGCGACCCGCCGCGGTGGAACGGACAACGGCGCGCCGGGCGAGCGACCCTACCACCCCGGCTACTATGCGGCGTTCGTGCTGGACCCCGACGGCAACAACATTGAGGCGGTCCATCACGGCGAGGCGAAGCGCTCCGCGCACAGCGTGACGATCACCTTCTGAGACCAAGGATCGACCGGCCGGCGCGAACCCGCACCGGCCGGCGACCTCAGCACTTCAGACGTCGCCGCCAGTCACGTCGAGACGGTGACCTTCAGGTAGGCGGCGGGGATTTCCGTGCGATCGGCTTCCCCGCGGTTCTGGCTCTCGAACAACTGCTCGAGTTCCGCTTGCAGATCCGCTCGCCGTCCATCCCGCTCGGCGGCTTCGAAGGCGTTCATGGTCGGGCCGTAGTAGTCGCGGAACAGACCCAGGAATGCGGCCGGCGCGCCGGGGTAGCGGAACGTGTAGGTCGCGCGCTCGCACTGGATGCGTTCGGCCGCCACGCCTGCTGCGCCGAAGCGCTCGCGGACATTGGCCTCGACACCCCACGTCACCGGACTGATGAAGCCCTCTGGCGGCGGGGGCGTGTAGGCGGCGCTGATCTTGAGGATGCTGGCCACCAGCGTCGGGTCGCCTGGGATCCAGTTACCCATGACGATGCGCCCGCCGGGCCTCGTCACGCGGACCATCTCGCGCGCCACGTCGAAAGGTCGCGGGGCGAACATCGCGCCGAAGATGCTGACCACCAGATCGACGCTCTGATCGGCGACCACGTCGAGGCTGGCGGCGTCGCCCTCCTGGAAGCAGAGGTTCGTCAGACCTTCCGCGCGGGCCCGAGCCTGGCCGGCCGCAACCAGGTTCGAGGCGATGTCCACGCCCTTGACCCTGGCCCCACGGCGGGCGCTCGGCACGGCGGTGGTGCCGTCGCCGCATCCCAGGTCAAGGACATCCATGCCGGGGCGGACGTCCAGGCTGGCGATCAGTTCGTCGCCGCTCTCACGCATGGTGGCGGCCAGTCGGGTGAAGTCGCCCTTTTCCCACAGGGCCTTGTTCGCATTCATGTCAGAAGCTCCTGGAAACGTTGGCGCGTCTGATAGCTCCGTCGCCGGGCGCCACGATATGACCGTGCGGCCGGAATGATTGACCGGAACGCCGGGCGCTCGTCTACGCGCCCACCGCGTGCGCGAGCCGGGCGAGATCGGTCTCCGCATCGACCCGGCGTTTCCAGGCGGCGGGGGGTTCGCCGTACCGCCTCCCGCGCCAGGGTGTCCACGTCCAGGTCGTCGGCGTAGCGCGTGGATCACCGAGAGTGCGCGGGCCACCGCCGGATCCCGCAGTCCGGCGAGCCATCCGCCCTGGCCCTCTCCGAAGCTGTCGGCATAGCGCCGCGCGGCCTGGGCGAAGAACAGCTCGGAGATCTTCGCCACCATGGCGGGACTTGAGCTCCAGTCGCTGGCGGCGACGCTCAGCGAGCTGGCGATCCAGTCGGCCGCGTAGTCGTCGCGCTTGACCAGCAGCAGCGGCGGCAGCGCGTCGAGCAGGGGATGGGCGCCGTTGATCACGCCTAGCCAGCCGCAGAACAGCGACGCCTCCTCGCCGCCGAAATCCATGGCGATGGCGTTGAGCGCGCCGCCGGCGCCCGGAGTGACGTACTCGGCGATATCGGTCGGGGTTTGGCCTGGGCGCGTGAACAGGTGATGGACGTCGTTGCGCGGAAACATGACCATCGACCCCTCGCGCAGCTCGACGACCTGCTGGCCGGGGATCTGGGTGTAGAGCACGCCCTTGCGGACATAGTGGTAGGAGATGATCCGCCCTGGCACAGGGAAGTAGGGCGCACAATCTTCCGGGCGGAACTGCGAAACCAGGCACCAGTCGCCGTGCGTCACGGCGTCGAAAACCACGCCGCCGCTAAAGCGCAACGAGGTGAGGATGTCGTCCAGCACATGCACGGGTGTGCGCTCACGCCCAGCGGTTTGGTCGCGCCGATGATGAAGCGTGGCCTTACGCCTGACAAGTCACGACCCCGAGGCGACTACGCCTCCGTGTGCAGGCTCAGGGTCTCTGGCAGCACGCCGTCGTCGTCCATGGCGGCTGCGGCGGCCGGGGTCTGCAGGGCGGCCAAGACGGCGTCGAGGTCGGCGACGTCCATGATCAAGGCGACCTGGGTCGGATCATCCGGGTTCACGAAGGTGCGGATGTTGGTCACGCCGAGCGGGCCGAAAAACGTCTGGCGGTTCGACGAGGCCAGCCAATGCGCCTTGTCCTTGACCTTATGGGTGACGATGACCGTGGGCATGCTGGGTCCTTTGCTGAGACGTTAGAGGCGGAGCCTTGGCGGCTCCGCCTCGGCCCGATCAATGCACGAAGGTGACCGGGTCTGGCAGGTCGTTGCGCCAGATGTCGCCGATCTCGGGCGTCGCGGGCAGGATGCGGGCCTGGTGGTCGTCAGGCAACTGGGCGTGGTCGTAGCAGAACTCGAAGTCGTGCCGGCGGGCGGCGTCGACGAAATAGACCCCGACCGAGCCGGACGGCGCGTGGCGCAGGATGTCGCGAGAAAGCTTTGCGCCCGACTTCAGGCCGTGGTTGCGGATGCGCATCAGGTCGTCGAGGGAGTCCACCAGGAAGCACAGGTGGCCGAACACCGGCTTGTCGACCGGCATCTGCTGCAGCAGCAGGCCGTGATGGTAGCGGTCGCCGCAGTGCATGAACCAGGCGGCCTCCTCGACACGGTCGGACAGCTTGAAGCCCATGCCCTCGCGCCAGAAGCGCAGGGTCTCGTAGAAGTTGGGCGAGGCCCAGCCGGCGTGCAGCAGCTTGCTGATCTTGATGCCGTGCATGTCGGGCGACGAGGCGCGCTGGTACATGCCGTAGAACAGCTCGATGTCCATGCCGCCCGGGTCCTTGAAGCGGACGCGATGCTCGACGCGCTCGTTCTTCGGATCCTTGCCTTCCTCGTAGGGCAGGCCCCACTCGTCCAGCACCTTGCAGGCCGCGGCCAGACCTTCAGGGCCGCCAACATCCCAGCCGACGCGCGAGACGCCCTCGGTCTCAGCCTTATGCAGCCGCAGCCAGTGATGGTCTCGGTTGGCCGTCATGAACGCCGTGTCGCCGATCCGCTCGGTCTCGGCCAGACGCCCGACGCGCGAATAAAGTCGAACCGCCTCGTCGAGGTCCCTGGTTCCCATCGAGACGTAGCCAAGTCGCTGTACGATCGCCATCTCATCTCCTCCCATGCCCGGTTTTGCTTTTGAGTAAGTCTTAGGGGCTGGTGAGAACCTACGCTCCTTCCACGGCGGGCCCAAGATTTTTGGAGCCGCAGCGTCAGCGTCCACACACATGCCCGAGGATGACGGATTCGGTTCTCAAGCTTCGCGGAGCCCTTGACTCTCCGGTTGTGATGCAGAACAAAATAGGAACGAAAGGAGTCCGAATTTCCATGTCCGATTTTCGCGCCGGCCGCCTCGACGCCGTGCGGGCGAAGGTCGCCGCCCTTGAGGCAGGGGGACGGGGAGATTGCGGCTCGCTGCCGTTCGGCGACGCGCGGATCGATGCGCGCCTGCCGGGCGGCGGCCTGCCTCTGGGCCGCTGGCATGAGGTGACGGGGGAAGGGATGGAGGCCGAGACCGCCGCCGCGCCCGCCGCCTTCGCCGCCCTGCTGGCCGCCCCGCTGGCCCGGCGCGGCTGGGCGGTGTGGGTGCTGCGGCGCGACGACCTTCACGCGCCGGGGCTGGAGGGTCTGGGGTTTCCGCCCGAGCGGCTGATCCAGGTCTGCGCCCGCGATGACG
>NZ_JAUXZW010000368.1 GCF_030693805.1 Phenylobacterium sp. | reverse complement strand
GCGTTCCTCGAGTTCGGCGATCTCGCTGGCGAGCGTCGGTTGGTAGCCGACGCGCGAAGGCAATCGGCCGAGTAGACCCGATACCTCGCTGCCGGCCTGAACCAGGCGGTAGACGTTATCAATGAGCAACAGCACATTCTCGCGAGCCGTGTCTCGAAAATATTCGGCCATGGTGAGCGCCGTCAGCCCCGCCCGCCAGCGGGCGCCGGGCGGCTCATTCATCTGTCCGAATACGAGCGCGGTGCGCTCGAGCACGCCGGACTGCCGGAGTTCGAGCAAAAGCTCGTGTCCCTCGCGGGAGCGTTCGCCGATCCCGGCGAAGACCGAAATTCCAGCGTGTCGCTCAACGGTCGTGCGGATCAATTCCATGATGAGCACGGTCTTGCCAACGCCGGCGCCGCCGAACATGGCCGCCTTGCCGCCCTTCACGAGCGGCGCGAGGAGGTCGATGACCTTAATGCCGGTTGCGAACGACTCGAGAGTTCCCACAAGCTTGTGGATTTCAGGCGCCGCCGCGTGAATCGGACGGCGCTCTATGTCGGCAGGAAGCGCCGGCCCTCGGTCTGCGGGGTCGCCGATCGAATTGAGCAGCCGCCCCAATACGGCTTCTCCCACGGGCACGCTGATCGCGACCCCCATGGCGCGCGCGGGGACGCCGCGGTTCAGGCCGGCCGTGTTCGAGAGCGCAACGGCGCGCACTGTATGGGCGTCGAGATGTTTCTGCACCTCGGCGATAATTGGGTCTCCACGATCCCATTCGATCGCCACGGCTTCGTTGATCGCCGGCAAGGCGCCGGACGCGAACCGCACGTCGATCACCGAG
The DNA here is from genome assembly GCF_030693805.1 of Phenylobacterium sp. Lineage (GTDB taxonomy): Bacteria > Pseudomonadota > Alphaproteobacteria > Caulobacterales > Caulobacteraceae > Phenylobacterium. The sequence continues at coordinate 3,450 of NZ_JAUXZW010000368.1, read as the reverse complement.
CCGTGAACAGCTGTGACCCGTCCGAGAAGAGCTCCGCGCCTGTCCTCTTGTTCCACGATCATCACCGCCGCCGAAGCGCTCGATTGGCCGATCGCCTGAGCTGGTACAGAATGCTTTTATAAATGATTCGGTTCAAGCGATTGACTGAGACAATCGAAGGAAGCAGTTCTTGACAAGGGGTCAAGCAGGGCTTTGGCGGGCAAATTGCAACCTCGAGCGAGGGGGTCCTCAGTTGATTGTCGAAATCGTAACGCAAGCGGACAGCCGGTTGTGGCCGCAGCGATCAGTTTGATGAATTGTATTTGCGGCCGACTGCGCCGTCGTGACGCTGCGATCGGCGCCGGGCAAGCGTCAGAGGAGTGCGTGGCTTCGGGATCCTGTGGATGAAATTGTATCGCGCGACCTGATAGCTTGGATCGAAGCCGTAGAAGTTGAGCCGCATGCGAGCAAGCTCTTCAGCGCGATAGGCCGCGAGCGGCTTTCCGCTTCTTCGGCTTCGCACCGCCGGCGCTTGTCGGCAAACCGCGCGTCGAATACCTTATCCCTCGAGAGCGCGTGGGCGAGCGACGCGATCGCGGCCGGATCCGCGCGCGCCGAAGACGGCAGGATGCGAGCGATCAGCCGAGTCGGCGGGCGTCCACGCCGCGCAGCGGCAGTCGCGCCTGCGTGATCCGGCGCGCGTTCCCTCTCCACTCTCGACTCTCGAATGAACTCAAATAAGTTGCGTGAATCTTGCGCTCTAGCCGTTCAGGAAATTCAGGCCCGCAGCTTCGCCGAGCGCGAAGCCATCGCAGCGTAGCGCGCCTACACTGAGACCATGCGCTCGCCGAACGATGCCGTGAAGGCGAATATCGCCGCCGAAAACGAGCGCGAGAGAGACCGCGGCCGAAGGATAACGGCCAATGACGTCGCGCGCGCGAGGGCGGGCCGGTGCCTATGACCGGGCGGCGATCATGCGCGATGCGCACAGACAACGCTAAAAGGTCGGGGCCCCCAGCCCCACACCGCCCTCGCCCTGTTCGCCAACATAGCCATAATAGGCTGGCGGGCGGCCATAGGCTGCGGCGCCCATGGTCCCGCCATAACCGCCATAGGCGTACGTCGCCGGCCGCGCGCAACCGTATCGCGCCCATCCGCGATGCCTATGCCAGTCCTTGGGCCAGCCGGAATGCCAGCCGTAGTTCCGGGCGCCCCGGTAATGTGCGTCCGCCATGCTAGGGAGACCGACCCCCGCGCAAGTCGCGATCGCGGTCGCCAGGGCCAGACTTTTGATGCGGTTCGAGGACATATGCTCTTCCTGCCAAACGAAATCCCGTCGCTCCGGGATCACCACCGCGGCGTTGAGATCGCACCGAGATTGCGGGGTAAATTGGATTGAACGGCGCTTTGTCAAGCGCGGCAGCAGGAGGTCTTGAGCCCCGCGTGCGCCTGCGGCGGGCGGACTAGCTTCTAGGTGCGCAGAAGAGACCGTCGGGCTCAACACCGGGGCCATGGGCACTAAACTTGTGGCGCAAGATTGCGGCTGGTCGATCAGGTCGGTAAGGCGGATGTAGCTCAGCCCATGAGAGTTGTTGCTTAAAACGTCTGCGTCCACGAGACCGCGAGGAGGTCTGTGGCATCCTCGTCGCCGACCGTGAGGGCGACCGCACACACACCGAGGTCCAGGCTTGGCTCAAGGATCTCGGGCGGGAGCTTGATCACGAGGTTTGGGTAGCCGCCAACGATCGCGGCCCACAACGGAGGACAGCTGGGCGCGGAATGCTTGGACTCGCTTCCTGTTTCAATAGAAAACGCCCCGAGCGTGGACTCGATCCGTCTCATTGACATCCAGTGGATCGATAGGGACCGCACTCGCGTGATGGCGGCGTTCGAAGTAGGGCATATAACGTCAATCTACTCCGGCATCGTCTGCATGCTCGATCTTGCTTTGAGCAGCGATCTGCATGCGGCAGACGGGCTCTTTCTCGTTGCGCCCGATGCGCGTGAAGGAGAGGTTCGTGCGCAGCTCCGGCGGCCTGCGTCAGTCGCGTCGCCGATTTGCAGGTGCGCTACTTACCATATGACGATCCTGGAAAAGCACCGCGACGCTATCGCTCGCTTCGGAACGGGAATTAAGGGCATCCAGGCCATTTCACGCGTACTGTCACACTAAAGGTTAAGGGTTCGGTTACGCTCGCGTCTCGACCGTGGGGCAGACCCTCGAAGGGTAGCTCGAACAGCTGAGGACCGCCGGCTTCGCGATAATCCATCGGGAAGGTTCGGGCGCGAAGGCGGACTGCAAGGATTTGGGGAGGCTTCTCAAGTTCCGTGCTTCCGGCGACGCTATGCGATAACCAGGATCGAGTGCCTCGCCGGCCGACTTTCGAGTCGTTCGCGATCGTCAAACGCATCGTGGGCGTGGGCGGACAGTTCCGGGAGCTTTGCCGAACCATGGCCGGACACCTCCATAAGCACGGACTGCTGATGATCGGCGTGATAGACGGCCTGGCCGATGTGGGCGCCTGACTTGATCCGCACATGTACCAGCGAAGGGCGGGCGTGGGCAAGGGAGCGCGGCCAGCACGTGGGCGAGACCGGCGAAGATGACCCTCGCGCAGAAACAGGAGGCCGGCCGACGGCGAGCAGACGGGGAATCCGTGGCCGATCTTGCCCGCTTCTGGCGGTAGTAGCGCCGACGCCATCTACAAGGCCGCCGCGAATGGCTGAGGCCATGCGGTGGCGAACAAGCGCAACACCGGCCTGACCGAGTTCGTGCGCCGCGAGGCCTTCGAGTCGACCGAAGCCGAAGTGCTCAGCCGGCCCGACCCCGCAGCAGTCAGGCTTCTCGGCCGGCTCGCTTTCGAGAAGGATTATCTGGGAAAGGGGACGCCGCATCCCAGCGCACCCGATGAAACGCGAGAACAGAGAACAATTTGTCCGATTCTGGGCTCTCTCACGAACTCACGCACCTTATTCGCCAGAGGGCAAGGTCGCGTCGGAGACGAAGGTCATTGGGTGCACTGATGATCGCCACGTATTCGGAAGCTCATCGACGACTGAATCACCTTCTTGGATTCTTCTTCGTTAGCTGCGCGGTAGAGATTCTCCTTGGCGTCATCCATCGCAATTGGTGGCTTGCAGCTGTTTGGTTGGTGGCGGGATCCATAGGCGGTGTAATTAGAGTCGCGGTGAGCCAGTGCGCCGTCACTCCCAGCACCCCCGAAAACAATGAATTTGCCAATGAGCTTGCCGACCAGCGTGCGTTCACCGGCAAATTTCTGAAGTTCACCAGTCTACTCGCGGCGACTGTGCTGGCAGCTGGGTTCGCACTTGGGAATCCGTGGTGGGGCAACCTGCTCGCCGCCCTTATTACATGGTTCGCAAGCATGTTCGGCATACCGCTGCTATGCGCCCCTCGAAAAAATGGAGAGAGGGATGTTGTCGAATAGCTATGTTTGCAGCTGACCGAAA
>NZ_JAUXZW010000367.1 GCF_030693805.1 Phenylobacterium sp. | reverse complement strand
CCAAACCGGTCAGCGCATTACCAGGCGAAGCCCTGCCCAAGGTGTTCCGCGCCAAGGCCGACACCGAGCGAAAGGTGCGCCAGGCGGCGACTACGGGCGCGATCTGGGCCGCCGTGGCGGCGGCCCTGGCGATCGTCATCGCACTCGCTGTGGTGTTCCGCTCCGACGTTGTGCGGCTGTGGCCGAAATCGGCGGCGGCCTACGCGACCATCGGCCTGCCGGTGAACGCACTGGGGCTCGTGATCGAGAATGTCAGCGCCGAGCCCTCGCTGCAGGACGGCCACGCGGCGCTGTCGATCGCCGGCGCGATCCGCAACATCCAGGACCGGCCGGCCACCACCCCGCCGCTGAAGATCAGCCTGCTCAACAAGGCCGGCAAGGCGGTGGCGACACAGATCGCCCGCCCAGCCGATCCGCGCATCCCGCCGGGCGAGACCCGTCACTTCGCCATCGCCATCCTCGATCCGCCGTCGACGGCGCACGATCTCGAAGTCACCTTCGCGCCGGTCCCCAAGCCAGCGAAAGCCGTCGCTCATAAGCCCGCCGCCAAGAAGGCCGAGCACGCCAAGTCTGAAGCGCACGAGACTTCCGCCCAGACCGCGGAGGACCACGCGCCGCCGGCCACTCTGCGCGGCGCGGCGGCCCCGCCCGAGCCGGTGGAGGCCAAGCCGCTGCCGGCGGACTCGCCCTATGCGCTGGAAAAGCGTTGAGCGACGAGGCGATCGCGGTCCTGATGAGCGAGGCCGAGGTCGCCGCCCGCGTCGAGGCGCTGGCCTGGGAGATCGCTCCGCGCATCGACGACGAAACGGTGGCGGTCTGCCTGCTGACCGGCGGCCTGTGGTTCTGCTCCGACCTCATGCGAGCGTTGGCCCGGGCGGGTCGGCATGTGCGCTTCGATGCGCTTTGGCTGGCCAGCTATGGCGATGAACGCGCGAGCGCGGGTCGCTGCGAAGTGCGGGCCGACCTGCAGCGCCCGCTGGTCGGACGCCGCGCCCTGGTGGTCGACGACGTCTTCGACACCGGTCTGTCGCTCAGCGAGGCGGCGCGGCTGGTGCATGATGCGGGGGCCAGCGAGGTGCTGACCGCGGTCTTCGCCCGCAAGCCCTGGCCGACGCCGCGCGCCATCGAGCCGCAGTTCGTCGCCTGGGAGGCGCCGGCCCGCTACCTGGTCGGCTACGGGATGGACGCCGGCGGACGCCTGCGCGGCCTGCCTTACATCGGCGCCCTGGACTGATGGGGATAAGCGGGCTGGTGCTCGCCGTGCCGCAGGCTGACGCGGCGGTCGGCCGCTGGCGACGCCGCCACGACCCCACGGCGCGCGCGGGAATGCCGGCCCACGTGACGCTGGTCTATCCGTTCATCGGCGCGCGCGAACGCGACGTGGCGGTGACGAGCAGGCTCGCCGAGCTGTTTGCCGCCGAGCCGCCGTTTGAGCTGCGCTTCGAGCGCCTGGGCCGCTTCGCCGACGCACTGTGGCTAGCGCCCGAGCCCGACGCGCCCGGTGCGCCGCCTGATCGCCGCGTTGGGTGAGGCGTTTCCGAACCATCCGCCCTACGGTGGCGTGTTCGGTGTGGCGGAGTCGCACCTGACCATCGCCAGGGGCGAGCGGCGCATCCTTGACGGCGTGGCGGCGGCCTATCGTGCGCGCTCCATGGGGCCCATTAACTGTCGGGTCACGGCCGCCAGCCTCTATGATCGGGAAGAGGGCGGCTGGCGACTCAAGCAGCGCTTCGAGTTGGGATGAGCGGGTCAAGCAAGTTCATTGCCAGGGTGCGGGGCGTTCGCGCTCCAGCATTTCCTCATAGGTCGGGCGAGCGCGGACGACGGCGTAGCGGTCGCCCTTGACCAGCACTTCGGGGACCAGGGGGCGGCTGTTGTACTCGCTGGCCATCGAGGCCCCATAGGCGCCGGCGGACATGAAGGCCACCAGGTCGCCGGCCTGCAGCGGCGCCAGCGGGCGGTCGCGGGTGAAGGTGTCGCCGGTCTCGCAGATCGGTCCCACGACGTCATAGGCCAGCGGCTCGCCGCCACGTGGATGCACCGGGCGGATGTCGTGGAAGGCGTCGTACATGGCCGGCCGGATCAGGTCGTTCATCGCGGCGTCCAACACCAGGAAGCGCCGACCTTCCGGCCGCTCGTGGATATGCAGCACGCGGGCCAGCAGCACGCCGGCGTTGGCGGCGATCACCCGGCCGGGCTCGAACGCCAGCTGCACGTCCAGCCCGCCCAGCGCCTGCGCGATCATCGCTGCGTAGTCATCCGGCGAGGGCGGCGTCGGCTGGTTGAAGTAGGGCACGCCCAGGCCGCCGCCGAGGTCCAGGCGTTCGACGCTCAGGCCCTCGCCGCGCAGCCGTTCGACCAGTCCGCGCATCTTGGCGAAGGCCGCGCGCATGGGGGCGAGGTCGGTGATCTGGCTGCCGATGTGGCAGGCGACGCCAACCGGGCGCAGAGCGGCGTTGTTCGACGCCATGGCGTAGAGGCGCTCGGCCTCGGCGAAGGAGACGCCGAACTTGTTCTCGGCCTTGCCGGTGGCGATCTTGGCGTGGCCGCCGGCCTCGACGTCCGGATTGACCCGAAAGGCGATGGTGGCGCGCAGGCCGAGCCCTGCGGCGACCTCGGCGATCGCCTCCATCTCCGGCTCGGACTCGACGTTGATCTCGGCGACGCCGGCCTTCAGGGCGAAGGCGATCTCGTCCGCGGTCTTGCCGACGCCGGAGAAGACGATCCGCGCAGGCGGCACGCCGGCGGCCAGCGCGCGGCGGATCTCGCCCTCCGACACCGTGTCGGCGCCGGCGCCCAGCGCCGCCAGGGTTCGCAGGACCGCGAGGTTGCCGTTGGCCTTGACGGCATAGGCGATCAGCGGCTCGCCCAGTCCGGCGCCGCGGAGCGCATCGCGCAGCACCGTGTAGTGCCGCTCCAGCGTCGCCGAGGAATAGACATAGACCGGCGTGCCGACCTCATCGGCGATGCGCGCCAGGGGCACGCCCTCGCAGGCCAGTTCCCCGTCCAGCAGGTCGAAGTGGTTCATTGCGGATTGGCGTAGGGGTCGGGCAGCGCGCCTTGCGGGCCGACCTTCGACGGATCGCTGGGGCCGCCCTCGATGGGCAGGGTGCGCGGCGGGGCCGGGTCGGCGCTGCGCTGGCGCGGATCGATCGTGTCG
>NZ_JAUXZW010000364.1 GCF_030693805.1 Phenylobacterium sp. | reverse complement strand
CTTCGCCAAGCTGACGATCGCCAACGCCGCCCTGCGCGAAATGGTCGCCGAAGCCGCACGCCAGGCGGCCGGCCCGGCGAAGACACCCCGCCGCGCCCGCTAGCTCCTCGCCCGGGGAAGCGGAGGAGGAGCGGGCTGCGCTTAGTGGCGGAAGACCCGCACCCCGGTGAAGGCCATGGCGACGCCCGCCGCGTCGGCGGCGGCGATCACCTCGGCGTCGCGCATCGAGCCGCCCGGCTGGATCACCGCGGTGGCGCCAGCCTCGATCGCCTGTTCCAGGCCGTCAGCGAACGGGAAGAAGGCGTCCGAGGCGCAGGCCGAGCCCTCGGCCAGCGACTTCGGCAAGCCGGCCATCTCTGCAGCCTCGCCAGCACGAAGGGCGGCGATGCGGGCCGAGTCGCGGCGGTTCATCTGGCCGGCGCCGATCCCGGCTGTCTGGCCGTCGCGGGCGTAAACGATGGCGTTGGACTTCACGTGCTTGGCGACGGTGAAGGCGAACAGCATGTCGCGCACTTCGTCCGGCGTCGGCTGGCGCCTGGTCACCACCTTCAGGTCGGCGGCGGTGATGCGGCTGGCGTCACGGCTCTGCACCAGGAAGCCGCCGGCCACCTGGCGGAACACGTCGCCGGCGCTGGCCGGATCGGGCATGCCGCCGGTCAGCAGCAACCTCAGGTTCTTCTTCCTGGCGAACACCGCGATCGCCTCGTCGTCGGCCTCGGGGGCCACGACCACCTCGGTGAAGATCTCCACCATCTCGCGGGCCGCGGCGGCGTCCAGCCGGCGGTTCACCGCGACGATTCCGCCGAACGCCGAGACCGGGTCGCACTGCAGCGCGCGGCGATAGGCGTCGGCCAGATCCGAACCCAGGGCCACGCCGCAGGGGTTGGCGTGCTTGATGATCGCCACGGCGGCGGAGACGCCCGCGTCGAATTCGGCCACCAGTTCGATCGCCGCGTCGGTGTCGGCGATGTTGTTGTAGGACAGTTCCTTGCCCTGCAGCTGGCGAAGCGTCGCCACCCCCCGCCGTGGATTGGCCTCTGCGTAGAAGGCCGCCTGCTGATGCGGGTTCTCGCCGTAGCGCATGGTCTGCACCAACGCGCCGGCGAAGGCGCGGCGGCGCGGCGCGGGGTCTTCCAGCGCCTTGGCGAACCACGCGGAAATCGCCGCATCGTAGGACGCCGTGCGGGCGTAGGCGCGGGCGGCGAGGGTCTTGCGCAGCGCCAGGCTGGTGGTCCCATCCGCCTTCAGCTCGGCCAGCACCTCGGCCAGGTCCGCCGGTTCGGTGCACACCGCGACATAGGCGTGATTCTTCGCCGCCGAACGGATCATCGCCGGGCCGCCGATGTCGATGTTCTCCACCGCCGTGGCGTAGTCCGCGCCGGCCGCCACCGTAGCTTCGAACGGGTAGAGATTGACGTAGACGAGGTCGATGCCGCCGATCCCGTGCTCGCCCATGGCGCGGGCGTGCTCGGGCGCGTCGCGCACCCCCAGCAGGCCGCCATGCACCACCGGATGCAAGGTCTTCACCCGGCCGTCCATCATCTCCGGGAAGCCGGTCAACTCGGCGATGTCCTTCACCGGCAGGCCGGCGGCGGCGATGGCCGCGCGGGTGCCGCCGGTGGAGACCAGCTCGACGCCCATTTGCGACAGCACGCGGGCGGCGTCGGCCAGGCCGGTCTTGTCGGACACCGACAACAGGGCGCGCTTCACGGCGGCGCGGTCGGGGGCGGGGGGGAAATCAGGCGCTTCAGGCACGGGCGGCCTCCTTCTGAGATGTGAAAGGATCGGCGCCCAGGCGAGCGGCTTCAAAAGCGCCCCGCGCTCCCCGGTGGTCGCCCACCTCGAAGTCGCCAGTCACACGGGACGGCGGGAGCTATACGCGCGGCCCCCTCTGAGTCAACGCGGCGGCGGCCACGCCTCGGCATGGGCCAGTTTCCAGCGGATCCGCGCTCCCGAATCCAGCCGCACCTGCCCGCGCAGCACCACCTGGCTGGTCCGTCTCGGCATGCCCTGCTGGAAGTAGATCGACGGCTCAACTTCCACCTCGATGGCGTCGTTGCGCAGCCACCAGCCGGTCTCCTGGCCCTCGGCGCGCAACAGCACGCTCTTGCGGTCGTTGGCCCGCGACACGCGCACGTCGGGGTGCAGGTGGAAGCGCACCATGAACGGCACGAACTTGCGGCCCTTGGCGTCGGGCGGGGTCAGCGGGGTGAAGCTGTCCTCGCCGCGCAGTTCGTCGGTGGCCGGGTCGATGTACAGGCGCCGCTCGTGACGCAGACCGAACCGCGGGGCCCAGCCGTCGTGCGACAGCTCCAGCCATCGCCCGCCCTCGGCCTCATGGCGATAGGCGTCGACGTGACGGCAACCGCCGTTCAGCCGCGGTCCCAGCACGCTGGCGGCGACGCCGCGCAAGGGCTCTCCACATGACAGGTCGCCGAGGGTCGCGGTGGAGGCGGCGTCCGCCACCCGCAGCGCCGGCGGCCCGACCGCATCGGGCGACCAGCCGCCGTTGACGATCAGCCGCTGGCGGCCGACCAGCACCTCGATGGCCAGCGGCTGGGCGCAGGCGGTGACGCTCCAGGGGCCGATGGCCGGCGGCGCGGCGTCGGCCACCACCTGCAGGCTCTTGCCCTCCAGCCGGTGATAGCCGTTGCGCGCCGAGGGGATCGGCCGGTCCTCTCCACCGTCCTCCACTCGGGCGGCGGCGACATAGGCCGCTCGGCTCTCCTCGCCGCCCTGGAAATCCGGCAGCCCGCCGTCGCCCAGGGTGAAGAACCGCACCGCACCCGCTAGCCGGTCGATCGCCCGCAACATCTCGTCCCGGGGCGCGACGCCGCGCTGCATCAGCGCCGCGTCCAGGGTCAGCAGGTCGAACAGCAGCTCCAGCGCCGCCTGAGGGCTGCGCGAGG
>NZ_JAUXZW010000320.1 GCF_030693805.1 Phenylobacterium sp. | reverse complement strand
CACCTGGCCGGCATGCCGCTGCACTGGCAGCTCACCTCCCGCGACGCCCGCCTGGTCGCCAGCACCCGCACCGCGCCCGCCTACAGGCTCTACGCCATGGCCGGCTCGGTCCCGCCCAAGCCCGCGCTGATCCATGTCGGCGACGGCGGCGCGTCCATCGCCGTCGAGGTCTACGAGATCGGCCTGGAGGCGTTCGGCGGGTTCGTCGTCGAGGTGCCCGCGCCGCTGGCCATCGGCACGGTGACCCTGGAGGACGGCTCGAGCGTCAAAGGCTTCGTCGCCGAACCCCGCGCCCTCGACGGCGCCGCCGACGTCACCACCTTCGGCGGCTGGCGCGCCTATGTTGCGGATAGGGCGAAGGGGTAACGGCTCGCAACTTTGAGAGACCCTTAGCGCCCATGCCTCTCAGTCCTTGGCATCCTTAGATGCTCTTGACTCTGATTACGAACGCGCCGCCCTCATCAACAGAACTCGTAAGGTCGGACGACGCATCTCGATGAACAAGAAACCGAAGGGCATGCTTCTGTATGGCCGAGAGATGGAACAGGCTTACAGTGACTATGTTACAGCGGTCGGGCAGGTCGCTTATCACTGGAATGCACTCTACGAACAACTTGGCCTGCTCTTCGTGGAAGTCACCGGCACACGCCGGAAGGTGGCCCTGGGCATCTGGTATGCGGTCCAGAATGATCGGCTCCAAGGTACTCTGCTTCTTTCCGCCCTACGGGGGCGTGAAGGTGAAGACCCGCCGTGGACGAGACATGCGCAGGCCGACGCTGACATTGCTTGGCTTGTCGCAGAGGTTCAGAACTCCCTTTCAGATCGTCGCAACAATGCGATCCACGCGCCTGCCGAGCTGCACTTCGTAGTCAATGAGGCGCGCGACAAACGACTCGTCCCCGGCCCCATTGAGATTGGACCCTCCTTTTACTACGGCAACCCTCGCGCGACGCGCTTGAGAGGGAAGGACCTGATCAAGGAATTGGAATGGTATGCGGCTATGGCACAAGCCTACTGCAGATTTGCTGAGGCCATGGTCGGAGCGCTTTCGACTGCAGGTTCGACATGGCCAAAGAGACCCAAGGTACCGTCACTCGGACAAAATCTAGACTAGGGCCGCTACTATTGTTTGCAGTCTCGTCGAGGTTCTTCGGTTCCTTCCTGAAACGAGCTCATCGATAACGTGTGAAGAGAGGGCCTCCCTACTCCTCCGCCACCGCCACCGCCAACGGGGCCAGCTCGGCCGGCACGGCGCGGGGAGCCTTATCGTCCAGAGGGAAATCGTAGACGGCGGTCGAGCCGTAGCGGTGCGGGGCCTGGGGGTCTCGGCGGCGCTTGTCGAAGGCCAGCACGCGGGTGCCAAGCTTGAACGCCTCTTTGATGTCGTGGGTGACCATCAGGATGGTCAGGCCGTGGTCGCGCCAAAGCTCGGTGATCAGCGCGTGCATGTCGAGCCGCACGCCGGGGTCGAGCGCGCCGAACGGCTCGTCCAGCAGCAGGATGCGCGGCCGCTTGATCAGCGCCTGGGCGATGGCGAGCCGTTGCTGCATGCCGCCGGAGAGTTCTCGCGGGTAGACGTCGAGCGCGTCGGTCAGCCCGACCTGGGCCAGCATGGCGGCGGCCTCGTCGCGGGCGGCGCGGCGCGCGGCGCCAAACAGGCGGCCCAGGATCGGCGCGCGGGCGCACTCCAGGCCGAACACCACATTGTCCAGCGCGCTCATGTGCGGGAACACCGAATAGCGCTGGAACACCACGCCGCGGTCGGGCCCCGGCTCGGCGCGCAAGCGTTCGCCGTCCAGCAGCACGCGGCCGCGACTGGGGGCTTCCTGGCCCAGCGTCAGGCGCAGGAAGGTGCTCTTGCCCGCGCCGGACGGTCCGACGATGGAGACGAACGAACCCTCGGCCACGTCGAGAGTGACCTTCTCCAGCACGATCTTGTCGCCGTACTCGACCCAGACGTCCTGGAAAGAGAGCGCCACGGGCGCGGCCATCAGGCGGCCTTCGGGGCGTGCGCCCAGGGGAAGGCCGCACGGCTCAGCGCCACCAGCGCCAGGTCCATGGCCACCGCCAGCAGCGAGATCCACACGACGTAGGGGATGATCACGTCCATCGCCAGATAGCGCCGCACCAGGAAGATCCGGTAACCCAGGCCCACGTCGGAGGCGATGGCCTCCGCCGAGATCAGGTAGACCCAGGCCGGGCACAACGACAGGCGCAGGGTGTCGATCAGCCGGGGCAGCGCCTGCGGCAGGGCGACGCGCAGGGTCACCAGCCAGGTGGACGCCCCGAGCGTCTGGGCCTTGACCAGTTGCTCCTGCGGCAGGGCGCCCACGTGCAGCGCCAGGTCACGGACCATGATCGGGGTGATGCCGACCACGATCAGCACGATCTTCGCCGTCTCGCCCAGGCCGAAGACGATGAACAGGATCGGCAGCATGGCGATCGGCGGGATCACCGACACCGTCGCCACGAACGGCCCGAGCCCCGCCCGCACATAGGGCAGCAGCCCCAGCATCAGGCCCAGCAGCAGGGTCGTCGCCGTGGCGATGACGATGGCCACGGCGAGCCGCTTCAGGCTGACCACGGTGTCGGCGACCAACGGGATCTCGCCGGTGCGCGGGTCGGCCTCGAAGGCCATGGTCTGCACGGCGGCGGCGATCTGGCCGACCGGCGGCAGCAGCCGGTCGGTCGGGTTCTCCGCGTGCCGGGCTGACGACGCCAGCAGGTAGAGGAAGACCACGGCCAGGATCGGGACCAGGCCCAGGAAAAGGCGACCGCCCGCCTGCGGGCTCGCGTTCAGCAGACGACGCATCGGGCGGTCACCATCACTCGACGAAATCAAAGGACAGGCGGAAAGCCTACAGCGAGCCGTTCGCCGCCATGTCCACATAGGTCGAGTCGAAGCGCAGCTTCACGTTCTGCGGGTTGCCCAGGGTCTTGCCGCCCGGGAACGAGATGCCGATGTCGTCCACCGACTTCGCGCCCGGACCGAACAGGCCGATCTGGAAGGCGAACTTGCGCACCCGGTCGTTGGCTTCCACCAACTTGGGGCTGGCGGTGAAGGCTGCTGCGGCCTTGGGGTCAGAATACAGGAAGGTGGTCTTGAGCTGGGCGTCATAACCGGCGAGGTCGGTGCCGGAGAGCTTGGCCATCGCCTCCCGCGCCGCCTTGCCCGCCGCGTCGTCCTTGGTCATCAGGCTCAGGGTCTCGTACCAGATGCCGGTCAGCGCCTTGCCGAGATTGGGGTCGGCCTGCAGCGCCTCGGTGGACACCGACAGGGTGTCTAGAATCTCGCCGGGGATCTTCGACGAATCGAACACCAGCTTGGCGCCCGGAGCCTTGAGAATCTCCGACAGTTGCGGGTTCCAGGTCACCACCGCCTTGGTGTCGGCGGCGGAGAAGGCCGCGACGATGTCGGCGTCGGAGGTGTTGATCACCTTGGCGTCGGGCATGGCCATGCCGCCGGTCTCCAGCGCGCGGGCCAGCAGGTAGTGCGACACCGAGTTCTCGACCAGGTTCACCGGACGGCCCTTCAGGTCGGCGAGCGTGGAGCCGCCCTTCAGGATCAGGCCGTCGTTGCCGTTGGAATAGTCGCCGATCATCAGGACGGTGGTGTCCTTGCCGGCCGCGGCGGGGATGGTCAGGGCGTCCATGTTGGTGGTGGTGACGCCGTCCAGCTTGCCGGCCGTATATTGGTTCAGGGACTCCACGTAGTCGTTGATCTGCACGACCTTGATCTTCACGCCGTACTTGTCGGCCCACTTCTTCACGATGCCGGCCTGCTCGGCGTACGGCCATGGCATCCAGCCGGCGTAGATCGTCCAGCCGATGGTGTATTCCTTGCCGGCCGGGGCCGCGACCGGAGCAGCGGCCTTTTCCTCGGCCTTGGGCCCGCAGGCCGAAAGCATCATGCCGCACGCCGCCGCCGCGACGGCGATGCGCACCCCGTTAAGCCAACCTTGCATGGGGACCCCCTGTGTGCGGTCGGCCGGGCGGCTGACCTTCGTCGGTATTACTGAGCGGCGAATTCGTAATAATCCATCGCGGCGCAGCGGGCTTGGCGCGAGGCCTTTGCGGCGCCGGGAAAACGGGCAATCCGAGCACGCGCTGCGCGCGCGATGGTCAGTACGGCCGGCGTAGATCGCACACGCTTCAGGGGAGCTTAGCCGCGCGATCCGCGTTAGGCTGCGGCGGGACATCGGCAAGGAGACGGCCATGCGCTGGGGCGGCGGACGACGTTCAGGCAATATCGAGGATCGCCGCGGGATGAGCGGCGGCGCAGTGGGCGGTCTGGGCGCAGGCGGCGTGGTGCTGGCGCTGATCGGTTATTTCGTCTTCGGCATCGATCCGTCGACGACGCTGAATGCGGTCAACGCTGTGTCGCCCGGCCAGCAGCAGGAGGCAGGCGAAATCGGCCAGCCGAAGGACGAGGGCGGCAAGTTCGTCGACGTGGTCTCGACCTCGGTCGACGACGTGTGGACTCAGGTATTCCAATCCAAGGGCGAGCGCTACCAGCCCCCGGCCGGCGTGGTGCTCTACGATCAGGCGACCGGCACCGGCTGCGGAACCGGCCAGGCGGCCATGGGTCCGTTCTATTGCCCGAGTGATCAGAAGGTCTATCTCGACCTGTCGTTCTGGAACGAGTTGGAGACCAAGTTCGGCGCCCAGGGCGAGGCCGCCCGCGCCTATGTCATCGCCCATGAGATTGGCCACCACGTCCAGCACCTGACCGGCCAGACGGAACGCGCCGAGCGGATGGGCGCGCGCGGCGCCGAGAGCGGCTCGGTGCGCCTGGAGCTGCAGGCCGACTGCTTCGCCGGCGTCTGGGCCGCGCGGGCCAGCCAGGTTTCGGGCGGCGCGGTGTCGCTGGACCCGCGCGATATAGAGGACGGGCTGCGCGCCGCTTCCGCCGTCGGCGACGACACGCTGCAGGAGCAGACTCAGGGCCGCGTCGCCCCCGACAGCTTCACCCACGGCACCAGCGCTCAGCGCATGCGCTGGTTCAAGGCCGGCGTCTCCGCCGCCGATCCCGCAGCCTGCGACACCTTCAAAGCCGCGCAGCTTTAGAGATCCGGAGCCGCCTGCCAGCGACTTAGGCTTGTGGGAAGCGCTGCTTTACGCAACCTTGGCGTGAGCTCGGGGGAGCGAAGCGTCGACTGAAGGCGCCCTGCCCCCTGCACGGGGACAGGACATGGCGACGCCGACGGCGACCGAAATCAACAATGCGCTGCTGATCCCCAACGCGATCTGGTCCGGCGGCGCCGTGACCTACAGCATCCCCGGGGCAGGCGCGCTGTGGCCCGGATATGGCCCTGGCGAGGAAGCCGCCGATCCCCGATACAGCGTCCTGTCGAGCGACCAGGCGGCGCAATTCCGCTCCGCAGTGGCGCGCTGGGACGCGGTGCTGGCGCTGCGGATGACCGAGACCGATGACGCCGCAACGGCAGGACAGATCCGCGTCGCCTTCACCGACGCCGACAAGCTGAGCGACGAGGACGTCTCGGGATACGCATATGAACCGCCCGCCGCCGGCGGCTCGGCCGTGCCGATCAACGGCGACATCTGGCTGGACTACAAGGACGCCGGCGCGCCGGTGTTCCCCGGGTCGGGCATGTACCTGGCGATGCTCCACGAGCTCGGCCACGCCCTGGGGCTCAAGCATCCGTTCGAGGAAGGCGCGACCCTGCCCGCCGCCTTCGACAACCTGCGCTATTCGGTCATGTCCTACACCTTGGCCCCGGATTCCACGTATCGGCTGGTGGAAGAGACGTCCAACGGACCCAAGCTGTCGGCCTACAGCCTGGTCCCGGCGACGCCGATGGTGTTCGACATCGCCGCCCTGCAGGCGCGCTACGGCGTGGACACCGCCACCGAAGCCCGCGACAGCAGCTATTCGCATAGCGGCTCAGGGCCGTTGCTGGCGACGATCTACGACGCCGGCGGCGAGGACGGCGTCGATATGGAAGGCGGAGCGCGCGGCTCGCTGATCGACCTGACGCCGGGCGCGTATTCCAGCCTCAACTACTGGTCCGCCGCTGACCAGGCGGCCTACTGGACGGCGAAATATCCGGCCCTCGCGGCCGAGATCGCGGCCGCATTCGCCGACCCGGACACCTACACCTGGTCGAACAACCTGGGCATCGCCTACAGCACGGTGATCGAGTATGCGCGCGGCGGCGCCTTCAACGACACCATCACCGGCAATGACGTGAGCAACGGGCTGCTCGGCGGCGGCGGGGCCGATCGGGTGTCCGCCGGGCTCGGCGGCGACACCGTCGCGGGCGAGGCCGGTGATGATTACCTGCGCGGCGACGCCGGGAACGACCTCATGAACGGCGGCGACGGCTTCGATGACGTCAACGGCAACATGGGCGACGACAGCATCACCGGCGGCCTGGGACCAGATTGGGTGGCCGGCGGCAAGGACAACGACATCCTGTTCGGCGAAGAGGACTCCGACGTCGTCTACGGCAACCTCGGCGCGGACATCTGCGACGGCGGCGTCGGCGACGATGTGATCCGCGGCGGCCAGGACAACGACACGGTCTATGGCCGGGACGGGAACGACTGGTTGTCCGGCGACCGGGGCGAAGACACGGTGGTCGGCGGCGCCGGCGCGGACATCTTCCACACCTTCAACGAAGCCGGCGTCGACCGCGTCACCGACTTCAACCGCGCTGAGGGCGACCGCGTGCTGGTCGATCCGGGCACGGCCTACACCGTCAGCCAGTCCGGCGGCGACGTGATCGTCGACATGGGCGGCGGCAATCGGATGATCCTGGTCGGCGTGCAGATGTCTTCACTGAGCGGCGACTGGATCTTCGGCGCCTGAGGATCTCGCGCCGGCGCGGCGAGGCCGCACAGGTTCGCCCTTGAGGAAGATCTTGACCGCTTCGACGTAGATCGCGGCGAGCACGCCTAGGGTCATCCAGGGGTGGATGATCCAGGCGCGCAACAGGTTGGCGTCCGTCGGCTCGCTGCGGTGTCCGGTGAACCAGGCCTGCAGCACCGGCCCTTGCGCGTCGCGGGCGGTGATGGCGATGCGTGCGGCGGCGTCTGGGGCGGCGACGTCGAAGTCGTAGTCCAGCGCCATGTCCATGAATGGCGAGACATAGAAGTCCTTGGCGCAGGTCTGCCGCGTGCGGCCGGCGTCATCCGGCTCCGCCGGGATCAGGTAGCAACGCCGCTCGCCGAAGGTGTTGTTGACCTCGTAAAGCACCGCCGCCAGCCGCCCGTCGCGAGCGTGGCAATAGTAGACGCTGAGCGGGTTGAAGCCGCGCCCGAGGACGCGCGGCATGCACAGCAGCCGGATCGCGCCGCCGCCCACGATCCCAGCGGCCGCGAGCCTCGCCTCCACCTGCGCCTTCAACGGCGTGTCGGAGCCGTCGCCGTGATCGCGCGGCTCGAAGCCCAGCAGGTTGAAGCGGCCGACAGAGAACAGCCGTGGCTTTGCAGTTGAAGCCGCGCCGAGCTCCAGTAGCAGCATGAAGATGCGATAGCGCAGCCGGTGCGGCCTGGGCCGGATCCGGACGTGAGCGGTCGACCCGCAATAGAGGCCGAGCAGGCGCATCACGCGGCCCTGGCCGGCTCCACGCCCGCCGAGGGCAGGCTGATCCGCCCGGACTCGTTCTCCACCGTCCAGGGTCGGCGAACGCCGCCGAGTTGCTCGGCGACCGCCAGGCCCGACTGCAAGCCGTCCTCATGGAAGCCGTGGCCGAAGTAGGATCCGCAGAACCAGGTGCGCCGCACGCCCTGCAGGTCCCAGAGGCTGGACTGTGCGGCGATCGCCCCGGCGTCGAACAGCGGATGGTCGTAGGCCTCGGCGCGCAGCACCTTCTCCGGCGCAATCGGCCGGGTGGGATTGAGCGTGACGAACAAGTCGCCGGCCCCGCGCACCGCCTGGAGCTGGTTCATCCAATAGGTGACGCAGCCGTCCTGCGGCGCATCGCGGCGACCGACGTGGTTCCAACTCGACCAGGCGAGCCGGCGCCTGGGCATCAGGGTGCGGTCCCTGTGCAGCACCGCCTGGTTGGCGCTGTAGCGGAACGCCGACAGCACGCGCCGCTCCGCCGCGCCCGCGTCGTCCAGCATGGCCAGGGCGTGATCGGCGTGGGCGGCGATCACCACATGGTCGTAGCGCTGCACGCGACCGTCGGCCTCGCGCACCTCGACGCCGGCCGCGTCGCGCCGCACGCCCGCGACCTTCGCGCCCACTCGCGTCTCACCGCGGAACGCCGCGGCCAGCTTGCGCACATAGGCCTGGGAGCCGCCGACGACCGTGCGCCAGCGCCCCCGCCCGGTCAGGCGCATCATCCCGTGGTTCTGGAAGAACCGGACCAGCGCCTCAGCCGGATAGTCGCGGATCGCCGACAGCGGGGTCGACCAGATGGCCGCCGCCTGGGGGATCAGGTGGTCGTCACGGAAAGCCTGGCAGTAGCCCTTCTCCGTCAGGTAGTCGTCCAGCGAGGTGAGCGGCGCGTCGAGGCCGGCCAGATCACGCGGCCCTTGGCGGTAGAAC
>NZ_JAUXZW010000317.1 GCF_030693805.1 Phenylobacterium sp. | reverse complement strand
AGATCGAGGCGGTGGTCGAGGACGGCGCGTCCGACCCGGCGATCTTCGCCCAGAAGGCCACCAAGCTGGTGGAGTCCGACAAGGTCGCCACCGTCTTCGGCGGCTGGACCTCGGCCAGCCGCAAGGCGATGCTGCCGGTATTCGAGAAGTCCAAGAACCTGCTCTGGTATCCGGTGCAGTTCGAGGGCAACGAGTGCTCGCCGAACATCATGTACTCCGGCGCCCAGCCCAACCAGCAGGCCCTGCCGGCCTACGACTGGGCCAAGGGCAAGGGCTACAAGACCTTCTTCCTGGTTGGTTCCGATTACGTCTATCCGCGTACCGCCAACCTGATCCTGGCCAAGCACATCACGGCCGACGGCCTGAAGGTGGCGGGTGAAGAATACCAGGCGCTGGGGGGCACCGAGTTCTCGGGCGTCATCGCCAAGATCAAGGCCGCGAAGCCGGACCTGATCTTCAACACGCTGAACGGCGACTCCAACGTCGCCTTCTTCAAGCAGATGGCCGCCGCCGGCATGAGCCCGGACAAGATCCCGGTGATGTCGTTCTCGATCGGCGAACAAGAAGCCAAGGCCATGGGGCCTGAGCTGGTGAAGGGCTCCTATGCGGCCTGGAACTACTTCCAGACCCTGGAAAATCCCGAAAACGCCAAGTTCATCGCCGCCTACAAGGCGAAGTTCGGGGCCGACGCGGTAATGACCGACCCGATGATCCACGGCTACCTGGACGTCTACGCCTGGAAGGCGGCCGTCGAGAAAGCCGGCGACTTCGACCCGGCGAAGGTGCGCGCCGCGGCCGTGGCCATGGACGCGATCCCCTCGCCCCTCGGCCCGGTCAAGTTCGCGACCAACAACAGCCTGACGCAGACCGGCTACATCGGCGAAGCCGACGCGGCCGGCCAGTTCAAGATCCTTTGGACCTCGACCGCGCCGATCGCGCCCGACCCGTATGATCCGGTCGCCTTCCCCGGCAAGACCTGCGTCATCGGCTAGTCCTCGCTTAAACCCAGCGCCTCCGGGACAGTAATCATGGATATCGGCTTCCTCATCGGCCAGATCTTCAACGGCCTGAGCGTCGGCTCCATCTACATCCTGGCGGCGCTGGGCCTGGCTCTCAGCTTCGGGCTGATGCGGGTCATCAACATGGCCCACGGCGAGATCGTGATGTTCGGCGGCTACGTCGCCTACCTCACGATCAAGGTCGTCCCCGGGCCCCTCGGGATTCCGGCCGCCATGCTTGCGGCCCTGGTGGTCGGCGGCGTCCTGGGCGCCGTGCTGGAGACCACCATCGTCCGCCGCCTGGCGGAGCGCCCTCTTGAAACCCTGCTCGCAACCTGGGGCGTCAGCCTCATCGCCCAGCAGGCGGCGCGCGACCTGTTCGGCGCCACGGGCGTCTCGGTGACCGCACCGCCGTGGATGGCCGGCGCCATCGACATCGGCGGCCAGTCCATGCCGGTCACCCGCCTGTTCATCATGCTCGTCGCAGGCCTGGCGCTGGGCGCTCTGGCGTTGCTGCTCACCAAGACCCGGATCGGGCTGCTGGTGCGCGCCGCCAATCAAGACCGCGCCACGGCGGCGGCGATCGGCGTCAATGTGCGCCACGTCGACATGTTCGTCTTCGCTCTGGGCTCGGGCGTCGCGGGCCTGGCGGGCGTGATCCTCGCCCTGCTGGGCCCGGTGACGCCTACCGTCGGGCAAAGCTACATCGTCACCGCCTTCCTGGTGGTCATCCTGGGCGGTCTCGGCAGCATCGCCGGCACGGCGATCGCAGCCATCCTGATCGGCCTGGTTTCCGCCCTGGCCCAGATCTTCGTCGACGTCAGCTTCTCCACCGTCATCACCCTGCTGTTCGTCATCCTGTTCCTGCAGTTCCGCCCCCAAGGCGTCGTCGCGGTGCGCTCGCGCGCACTGGACGACTAGCGAGTTCCCCATGTCGTCCTCCATGCTCATCAAGGCCGTGGGCTGCGCCCTCCTGGTGCTCCTGGCCGCCGCGGCGCCGACCTACCTCTCCAGCTATGACCTCAGCCTGACGGGCCGCTTTCTGGCCTTGTCGCTGACCGCCATGGGGCTGGTGCTGATCTGGGGCCAGGGCGGCATCCTCAGCCTCGGCCAGGGCGTGTTCTTCGGGCTGGGCGGCTATGTGCTGGCCATGCACCTGAAGCTCGTCGGCCTCGAGACCGGCGAGGTCATGCCCGACTTCATGGTTTGGTCCGGCGTCAAGGCCCTGCCCTGGTGGTGGGAGGTGTTCCGCAATCCGCTGGTGATGATCCTGGGCGTGCTGATTGTGCCGGCGCTGGTCGCCGCCGCCTTCGGCTGGCTGGTGTTCCGCCGGCGTATCGGCGGGGTGTATTTCGCGCTGATCACCCAGGCGCTGGCGCTGGCCTTCGCCACCCTGCTGATCAGCCAGCAGGCGATGACCGGCGGCTTCAACGGCCTGACTAACTACAAGACGTTGTTCGGGTTCAACCTGAACGACGAGGCGGTCAGCCACGGCCTCTACTGGGCGACGCTGGCCATCGTGGTGGTCGCGCTGATCTGCGGCACGCTGCTGCTCAACTCCAGCTTCGGCAAGATCTTGCGGGCCACCCGCGACAACACCAACAGGGTGCGGTTCCTGGGCTATGACCCGACCCCCTACAAGATCGTCACCTTCAGTATCGCGGCGATGTTCGCCGGGCTTTCGGGCGCGCTGTTCGCGCTGCATGCGGGGGTGATCTCGCCGGCGCTGATCGGCGTGGTGCCGTCCATCGAGATGGTGATCTGGGCCGCGGTCGGCGGTCGCACCAGCCTGATCGGCGCGGTCGCCGGAGCGCTGCTGGTCAACTTCGCCAAGGACAAGATCTCCACCGAGCTGCCGGCCTTCTGGCTGTACATGCTGGGCGGCATGTTCATCCTCGTGGTCACCGTGCTGCCCAAGGGGCTGGCGGGCATGTTCCCCGAAGGCGGTTTCAAGATGCCGACCCTGCCCGGGCGCGCGGCGAAGGCGCTGTCATGATCCCGATCGTCGAAGCCCCGCCGCTGCTGCGGATCGAGAATGTCACCGTCGACTTCGATGGGTTCAAGGCGCTCAACAGCCTCGACCTGACCATCCGCGCCGGCAGCATGACCGTGGTCATCGGCCCCAACGGCGCCGGCAAGTCGACCATGTGCGACGCGGTCATCGGCCGCGTGCGGCCGACCGCAGGGCGGGTGCTGTTCCGCGGGGAGGACATCTCCAAGATGGCCGAGGACCGCATCGTCGGGCGCGGCATCTGCCGCAAGTTCCAGACGCCGGGCGTACTCGTCGGCCTCAGCGTGTTCGACAACCTGGTGGTGGCCGCGACGCAAGACCGGCGCTGGTGGCGCAGCCTGGTGCTCGCGGCCCCCAAGGCCGCCCGCGACAAGGCCGAGGAGGTCATCGCCATGGTCGGACTTGAGGAGCGGCGCGACACGCTCGCCGGCGAACTGTCGCACGGCGAGAAGCAGTGGCTGGAGATCGGCATGGTGGTCGCCACCGACGCCGAGCTGCTGTTGCTGGATGAGCCCACCGCCGGCATGGGCGCGGCGGAATCCACCCGCACCGCCGAGATCGTCCGCAGCCTGGTGGGCCGTCACGCGGTGCTGGTCATCGACCACGACATCGATTTCGTCGAGCAACTGGGCGGGCACGTGGCCGTGCTCCATCAAGGCTCGCTGTTCAAGGAAGGCTCGCTGGCCGAAGTGCGCAGCGATCCCGACGTGGCCTCGATCTACCTGGGACGGCCCAAGACATGAGCGACCTGCTAAACCTGCGCGCGATCGACACCGCCTATGGCAAGAGCCAGGTGCTGTGGAACGTGGCCCTGGACCTGAAGGCCGGTTCATCCGGCGCGATCCTCGGGCGCAACGGCGTCGGCAAGACCACCCTGCTGAAGGCCATCGTCGGCCAGCTCCGCCTGACCAAGGGCCAGATCTTCCTGAACAGCGAGGACCTCACCGGCCTCGCGGCGCACGAACGCGCGCGGGCCGGCATCGGCTTCGTGCCGCAGGGCCGGCATGTGTTTCCGCATTTGACCGTCGAAGAGAACCTGAGCGTCGGCCTGTCGGCGCTGGCCGGACGCAAGGACAAGCCGGAGAAGGTGGTCCCCGACTACATCTTCGACCTGTTCCCCAAGCTGAAGGACATCTCCCAGCGCAAGGCCGGCGTGCTCAGCGGCGGCGAACAGCAGCAGTTGGCCATCGGCCGCGCCCTGGCCGGGCGCCCGCAACTGCTGCTGCTGGACGAGCCCACCGAGGGCATACAGCCCAATATCGTCCAGCAGATCGAGCAGGCGCTCGCCACCATCCGCCGCGAACTGGGCGTGGCCATCCTGATCGTCGAGCAGAACCTCGACTTCGCCTGGGCCTTCGCCGAGCACTACTTCGTCATGCAGCGCGGGAGGCTGGTGCGCGAGGGGCGGACCGCCGACGAGACCCCCGCCGACGTCGCCCATCTGATCCACGTCTGATGCGGTTCAGCGGCCGCTGAACACCGCCTTGCGCTTTTCCAGGAAAGCCGCGACTCCTTCACGGGCGTCGTCGCTGAGGCCGACACGGCGCACTTCCTGGCTCTCCAGCTTCAGGCCCGCTTCTTCGACCGTCGAGCCGGAGGCCTCCACGCAATGGCGGATGCCCTCGATGGCCACCGGGCTGAACTGCGTGATGGTGCGCGCGTAGTCGAGCGCCTGGTCGACCAGCGGCGTGGCGGCGTCGGCGATCTTGTTGACCAGACCCCAAGCGAGGCCCTCTTCGGCTCCGATCGGCCGGCCGCTGAGCATCAGGTCCAGCGCGCGCGCGCGACCCACCAGGGCGGGCAGGAACTGCGTCCCGCCATAGGCCGGCAGCACCCCCAGCTTCACCTCCGGCAGCGACAGCCGCACGTGCGGCGCGGCGATGCGGAAGGTGCAAGCCATGGCGATCTCCAGCCCGCCGCCGTAGGCCAGGCCGTTGATCGCCGCGACGCTGATCAGCTTCGAGCGGGACAGGCGCACCAGTAGCGCGCGAACCCGATCGCCCTTGGCGAAGCTGGCGTCGCGGGTCATGGCCGCGGACTCCGCGAGGTCGGTGCCGGCGCAGAACGCCTTGTCGCCTTCGCCGGTGAGGATCAGCAGCCGCGCGCCGCGCGCCTCCAGCGCATTGATGCACCCCTCGAGACAGTTCCAGATCTCCAGCGTGCCGGCGTTCAGCTTCTGCGGCCGAGTGAGGGTGAACACCGCTCCATCGGCGAGTTCATCGATTCTGTAGTCCATCTGCGCACCCTCTCGGCGTTGGGTCCGTCCCAACATCCGGCCCCAGTCATGCGGGATGGGCCGGGCCGTTTCAACCGCGCGTGCGGGTCCGCCTGCGCAACGGCGAGTCGGGACGGCGCTCGCGGAAGATTGACCAGGCCAACTTCGGCCGCACCAGCGCCAGGCCGGCCCAGACGGCGAGCACCAAGACGTAGCGGGACGCCGCTACGACGGTTTCTCCCGCGCCCATTCCCAATCGCGCCGGCGCCTCGACTTCCACGGTTGCGGCCCACATCGTCTGCCCTCCTCGTCTGAACGATAGGAAGACCGTGGGGGACGGGTGCGACAGGTCCGGTCGTAGTCAGATCACGGCGGGCGTTTCGTGGACGCCGCGCGCCAGTTCCAGTTGCTCGACCATCACCGCGCGCAGGATCTCGGGCTGCAGGATCACCAGCTTGTCGCCCCAGGTGAACAGGTGCCAGGCCAGCTCCAGCATGCCGCTGGCGCGGAACGACACGCGGACCGAGCCGTCCGCCAGCGGCTCGACCAGCTGATTGGCGTGGAAGCGCCACCCCAGTGCATCCTCCGCCCCATGCGGACGGACGTGCAGCACCACATCCTCGACCGCGTCATGATAGATGCCGAAGCTCTCGTCGGCGAAGTCCTGCAGCGAAAAGCCGGCGGGTCGCGCGCCCGGCCGCTCCAGCACCTCGATGTCGTGCAGCCGGTCAAGCCGCCAGGTGCGTGGCTCGTCCTCGCCGGCCTCGGCGGCGACCAGGTAGTTGCTGCGGCCGAACAGCAGGCCCAGCGGCGTCACCTCCCGAGTGCGCCCTGGCGTGGAGCCGCCTTCGTAGCGGAAGGCGATCATCCGCATCGACTTCACCGCCTCACGGATCGCGGCCAGGGCCAGTTCGTCCTCGAACGGACGGGGGCCGGCCTGTACGGCGATAGTCTCCGCCTGCAGCAAGGCCTCCAGATCCGGCGCCAGACGGCGGCGCGCGGGTGCGCGGGTCGCCGACAGGATCTTCTGCTCGAGCACCCGTAGGCTGGCCGCTCGAGCCTGGGCGCCGGAGGCCGCAAGGGCGTCGGCGGCGGTGCGCAGCGCCACCAGTTCGTCGGCGCTGGGCGCCTGGTAGAGGCCGTCCAGGCCGGCGGCGATGCGGAAGCGGCGCGTCGGCGGATCCTCGATCTCCTCGAGCTGCGGGAACAGCTCTCGCACAGCATCACGCATGCGCTCGGCCGTGCGCCGTCCGACGCCCATCCGCTCGGCCATCTCGTCGAGGGTCAGACCCTCTGCGGTGCTGGACAGCAGGCGCGCCAACTCCAGCACCTGGGTCGCCTTTTCATGTCGCATGGGAGCTTGCGTCCGATTCTGTCGTGGGGGCCGATCAGACCTGAGGGCCAGGTCAACCGCAACCGGGAACAAGCCCATGTTCAAGCCCGCCCGCCGCCGCACCAAGGCCCCCGCCGCCCGCCCTCCGGTGCGCCTGCGCCCGCTGTCCGGCGCGGTGATCGACGCCGTATTGCGCTACTCCGACGTCCAGCAGGATCTGGGCGGCGGACGCACATTGATGCGCATCAGCGACGCGCGTCTGCATGAGGCGGAGGTGCGCGACAGCCTCGGCGACACGGCCGCTCGGGCGGCCACGGTCAGCATTCTGTGGAATGAGCGCGAAGGACAGATTATCCAGGTGCTCGACTCCGCGCGCCGACTCGCGGCTTAAGGTCGACGTTAGGAGCTTCCCAGATGCGACGCAGACGCGCGCCCATGGCTGTCGACCTCGCAGGCATGCGCCCCCCGACGGCTGATTCTCCCCGTGAAGCGGTCCGACTGCGGCCGTGGATGGCTCCGGCCGCCCTCGCGGGCCTGGTGGCGCTATGGCTGCTCGGTCGCGTCCTGCATTTGGCCTAGAGGCGCGGCTCCGGCATCGAATTCGTCTTCGCGCGCCAGATCAGCCACAGCGCCGGCAACATGCCGGCTGAGGCGAACATGATCGGCGCGTGCGATCCGATCATGGAGAACAGCACGCCGGCGACCACCGGGCCGACCACCCTGGCGAAGGCGCCGGCCGCATTGATCGCTCCCAGTGTCGCGCCCTGCCCGTCCCGGGGCGCTGCGTGTGACACCAGCGACGTCATCGCCGGCATCGCCACCGCGTGGCACATCACCGCCGCGACGACGCAGGCGACGGCCAGGGCGACGGGCCCGGCCACCGACTGCAAGGCCATGGCGAGAGAGCAGGCGCCCAGTCCCAGCACCACGGTCACCCGCGCGCCGATCCGCCTGACCAGGTAGCCGGAGAGGAATCCCTGGCACAGCGCGCCGCCTACGCCGGTCATCGCCATCACCACGCCGATTTCCCGCGGCTCCCAGTCGAAGCGGGCGCGGCCCCAAAGCCCTACAGTCGACCACATGGCCGAGAAGGCGGCGAACAGCACAAAGGTGGCCATCACCAGACGCCGCAGCACCGGATCGCCAAGTGCATGCTTCAGCGCACTCACCGGCCCGACGCTGCGCTGACGGTGCGCGCCTTCGCGCAGGCTCTCCGGCACGAACATCATGATGCAGATTCCGGCGAGCACGCAGAGCACGCCTGCGACCAGCAGCGGCGGACGCAAGCCCGCGGCCCCCAGGTCCGGGTTCGCCAGCAGGCCACCCAGCGAAGGGCCGACGACGAAGCCCACGCTGAATGCTGCGCCGATCATGCCGAGTCGCCCGGCCAGGCGCTCCTCGGGCGTCACATCGACGATGTAGCCCTGGATGACCGAGATGTTGCCGCTGAAGAAGCCGGCGATGGCCCGCGCCAGGATCGCCAGCCAGATGTTCGGCGCGAACGCCAGGCCCAGATATCCCAACGCCGAGACGAAGATGGTGATCAGCAGCACGGGCCGCCGGCCGACGCGGTCCGACAGCGGGCCCCAGGTCAGCTCGCCCAGGAACTGGCCCAGCGAGAAGGTCGCGAACATCAGCGTCACCTGCCAGGGCGGGGCGTCGAAGACGATCACGTAGAACGGCAGCAACGGGATCACCACGCCAAAGCCGATGAGGCTCAGGAACACGATCAGCAGCAGCACCGGGCCGGCCCACTGCGAATGCGGCGGGGCCGGCGGGTCCGCAGGCGCGCTGGTCATGAGCGGCGTTGTCCGGCTGGCGCGACGGCGTGCACCGCAACGCGGTGCGCCTTCGTGTGGGAATGGAGTTCCGGCGTCCCCGTCAGCGACGCCGGCCCTATTGTGCAGCCGGAGGCTCGGCGGGCGCAAGCGCCCGCCGTATCAGTTAAACTGTATCAGGCCGCAGCTTTGGCCGCTTCGGGATAGCGGTAGGCTTCGCCCTGGCCGTCGGCCGCGGCGAACTGCGCCTCGGCGAAGCGCCAGTTGACCAGCTTGGCCCACCACTGCTCGAGGAACGCCTTCCGGTCGTTCTTATAGTCGAGGGAATAGGCGTGCTCCCACACGTCGCAGACCAGGATCGGGGTGACGCCGTCGCGGGTCACCGCGGTGTCGGCGTCGTGGGTGGAGATCACCGACAGTTCGCCCTTCTCGGCGACCAGCCAGGCCCAGCCCGAGGCGAAGTGGTTGAAGCCCTCGTCGACGAACTTCGCTTTCAGCCCCTCCATGCCGCCG
Organism: Phenylobacterium sp.; assembly: GCF_030693805.1. Lineage (GTDB taxonomy): Bacteria > Pseudomonadota > Alphaproteobacteria > Caulobacterales > Caulobacteraceae > Phenylobacterium. Next base: position 821 of record NZ_JAUXZW010000317.1, on the reverse strand, counting down.
AAAGACGTTTCGATGGCCTGCGCCAGCCCGCCCGACGGCGCGACGAAGGTCGGCGTCATGCACTCCCAGAAGAAGGCGTGGTTCCAGGCCTGGGCCGCGTTGTTGAACAGCTTGCGCTCGCCCTTGGCGGCGGCGTCGCGGATCACCTGCTCCAGGCTCCGCGGCTTGGCGCCGGCTTCGGTCAGCAGGGTGTTGGTCACCTCGACGTAGCGGGCGTGATGCTTGTCATGGTGGGTGCGCAGCGTCGGCTCTCCGAGGATCGGGGCGAGCGCGTCATAGGCGTACGGCAGGGGAGGCAGAACGAACATGCTGGAACTCCGGTTGGGAAGGCGGAAACGGGCGCGCCACGCGCTCGATCACCGCCAACTCTCAACGGACCGTGCCCGCCGATGTTCCGCCGCGGCGCACCACGCGCCCCGCTCAGACGACGGAAGCGGTGACCTGGGGGGCCGCTTCCAACAGGCCGGCGACGAGGCCCAGGGCACGTTCGACGTCAGCGCGGCTGGCGGGCCCGCCCAGGCCGATCCGGACCGCCTCCGGCGCCGCCCCGAGGCTGAAGGCGTCGCTGGGCACCACGCCGACGCCTGCCGCTCCCAGCCGGCCGACGAATTCGCCGCGCGTCCATCCCTCTGGCAGGGTCAGCCACAGATGGAAGGCGTCGGCGTCGGCCTGCACCAGCTCGGAAGGGAGCCGGCGTAGGGCGATCGCGTGTCGGGCCTTGGCCTCGACGCGCAGGGCCGCGGTGACGGCGGCCGCCGCGCCGGTCTCGATCCAGCGGGTGGCGATGGCGGCGGTGAGCGGCGAGGCCATGGCCGCCGAGG
>NZ_JAUXZW010000311.1 GCF_030693805.1 Phenylobacterium sp. | reverse complement strand
GCCTCGATGGCGGCGTTCAGGGCCAGCAAGTTGGTTTGATCGGCGACATCGGCCACCGTGGCGGTGATGGCGCCGATGTCGGCGGCGCGGGCCTCCAGCCTGGCGACGACCTCGACCGCCTTGAGTTGGCGATCGGCGTTGCGCTCGATGGCCGCCACCGACGCCTCGATCTGCGCGGCGGTCTCGGTGAGTGTCGCCAGCAGCCCCCCGGTGCGCCGGCGGGCCTCCTCGGCGCGCTCACGGGCCTGGGCGAAGGCGGCCGTCAGGGTGGATACCGCGCCGAGCGACTCATGGGACGCGCCGGCGGCCTCCTCCGCGGCGCCCGCGATCTGCTCCAGCGAACGGCGGAGCTCTTCCGCCGCGGCGGCGGACTGCGCGACGCCGGCGGCGAGTTCCTGGGTGGCGGCGGCCATGCGACCGCTCGCTGTCTGCCGTTTCACCGCGACGCCCTTGGGGCGGACGGCCGCGACGGGCGTCGCCTCGAGCGACGCCGCTTCGACTGGCGCGTCGATCACCACACGCCCGCGACCGGCCAGGGTCGATTTCTTCACCAAAGCCATCAGCGCCCCCTTACATCGCCTCCCCAAGCACGCGGTTGAGGCTCGCGATCAACTTAGCGCCAATAGAGCTTGAGCTAGGGAAGCTTCAGCTTTGCGCCCCCGCGGCTCCAACGCCGTCGGGGATGCTGCGGTTCCCTGCCGGAGGCGGCGAACCCGCAGCCTTTCCGGCCGCGTGGGCGCATGCGGAGCGCTGCGGGAATACGCCGACGGCGACTTGACGTCAGGGAGCCCTCCGGCGAATGCTTCGCGCGACCGAGAACGTTGCGGGCGCCGGGCTACACAGTAGGTATCGGCGCGAGGCTGCAGGCGCCTGCGCCGACTCCCTACAGATGACGAGTTCGGCGCTGGAAATGCATTTGGAAGGACACTGAAATGGCTGAGATACTTGCGCTAGGGATTTCCCATTATCCGCCGCTGAGCGGACACGATGACCGCATGGCCGGCATCCTCAAGATGATGCTGAAGAACCCGGAACTGCCCGAGAAGTACCGCACGCCCGACGGCTGGCCCGAAGGCATGCAGCGCGAATGGGGCAACGACGAAGGCACCTCCGCCGCCGCGCGCCATCGCGCCGACCTGGTGGGCTGGATGAACAAGACCCGCAAGGCGCTGGACGACTTCAATCCGGACTACGTGATCATGTTCGGCGACGACCAGTACGAGAACTTCCGCGAAGACATCATCCCGCCCTACGCGATCAGCGCGCACGAGGAATTCGAGTTCTCGCCGCCGGCCAACAACGTCTGGGGCGAGGATCCGGAACGCAAGATCAAGATCAAGGGTGCGGCCAAGAAGGCCAAGCAGCTGACGAGCGCCCTGATCGAGGACGGCTTCGACGTCGCCTATTCCTACAAGCCCCTGCACCACCCGCTGGGACACGCCTTCTACAACGCGTTCCTCTACCTGGACTATGGGCGCGACAAGGGCTTCCCCTATCCCGTGATCCCGGTGGCCATCAATTGCTATGGCCGCGCGGTGATCGCGCAACGTGGCGGCCTGCCCCGTTTCGACAAGGTCATGACCGACGACGACTTCGATCCGCCGGCGCCCACGCCGAACCGCCTGTTCGAGCTTGGCCGCGCGATCGCGCGGATCGTCTCCGAAGGCAACGATCGGGTGGCGGTGATCTCATCGTCCGGCTGGTCGCACGCCTTCCTGACCAAGAAGAACTGGTACCTGCATCCCGACACCGAATCTGACCGGAAAATGTATGACGCCATGGTCAGCGGCGAGTACGAGCCCTGGACCCAGCTCACGGGCAAGGAAGTCGAAGATCGCGGCCAGCAGGAGATCCTCAACTGGAGCCCGCTGATGGGCGTAATGAGCGAGCTGAAGCGCAAGCCGCAGCAAACCGGCTTCGTCGACACCTGGATCTTCAA
>NZ_JAUXZW010000306.1 GCF_030693805.1 Phenylobacterium sp. | reverse complement strand
TCTCGGGGTGGCCATCTACAAGGTCGGCATGCCCTGGCCCCTGGAGCCTGTCGGGCTGCGCGCCTTCGCCGCCGGCCTCGAGACCCTGATGGTCATCGAGCACAAGCGTCCGCTGATCGAGACCCAGGCCCGCGCCGCCCTCTATGATCTGCCGGCCCAGGCTCGCCCCCGGATCATCGGCAAGACCGACGAGAACGGCGGCCCGCTGCTCTCCGAACTCAATTCCCTGTCGGTGGCCGAGATCGCGCTGGCCATCGCCGACCGCCTGCCGCCCGGCCCGCACATGGATCGGGTCTATGACTATCTGAGCCGGGTCTCGGCCGCCTCCATGGCCGCGGTGACCCTGTCCAGCGACCAGCAGCGCAAGCCCTTTTTCTGCTCAGGCTGCCCACACAACACCTCCACCCGCCTGCCCGAGGGCTCCCGCGCCCTGGCCGGCATCGGCTGCCACTACATGGCCAGCTTCAACGACCCTTCCACCGACCTCAACAGCCACATGGGCGGCGAGGGCCTGTCCTGGGTGGGCGCCTCGCCGTTCACCGAGGAGAAGCACGTCTTCGTCAATCTGGGCGACGGCACCTACAACCACTCCGGATCCCTGGCGATCCGCGCGGCGGTCGCGGCCAAGTCGCACATCACCTACAAGCTGTTGTTCAATGACGCCGTGGCGATGACCGGCGGTCAGACCCCGGAGAACGGCTTCACCCCGCCGCAGATCACCCGCCAACTGGCCGCCGAGGGCGTCGCCAAGACGGTGATCGTCGCCGAGGATGTCGATCGATACAAAGGCGTCAACGACCTGGCCCCCGGCGTCGAGGTGCGGCCGCGTTCCGAGCTGATGACCGTCCAGCGGATGCTGCGTGAGACGCCCGGCGTCACGGTGCTGCTGTACGACCAGGTCTGCGCCGCCGAGAAGCGCCGGCGCCGCAAACGCGGGACGCTGGAGGCGGGCGAGCGGAGGGTGTTCATCAACCCGCTGGTCTGCGAGGGCTGCGGCGACTGCTCGCGCACGTCCAACTGCGTGTCGGTGGAGCCGCTGAACACCGAGTTCGGCCGCAAGCGCAAGATCAACCAGTCGTCGTGCAACCAGGACTATTCATGCCTGGACGGCTTCTGCCCCTCGTTCATCACGCTGGAGGGCGCGGAGAACACCCATGCTGCGGAACTGCCGGCGCTGACCGCGGACTCGACCCCGCTGCCGGAGTTTCAGCCCTGGAGCGGGGTCCGCAACATCGTCTTCACCGGCATCGGCGGCACCGGCGTGACCACGGTCGCCTCGATCCTGGCGATGGCCGCCCACGTGGACGGGCGCGCCGCCTCCAATGTCGATATGACCGGCCTGGCGCAAAAGGGCGGGGCGGTGTTCAGCCACGTGCGCATCGGCGAGACCGAGGACACGCCGACGTCGGGCCGGGTGCCTGCCGCCAGCACCGACGTGCTGATCGCCGGCGACCTGCTCGCCGCAGCCAGCGCCGACGCCCTGACGCTCTGTTCCAACGACCGTACGATCACCCTGGGCAACGAGGACCTCGCGCCCACCGCCGACTTCGTCACCCAGCGCGACATCCGCTACGATCCGCAAGGAGTGGCAGGGCGTCTCGCCCGGGCCTCGAAGAGCTATGACGAATGCCCCGCCCACCATCTGGCGGAGAGCAAGCTCGGCGACGGCATCTACGCCAATATGATCATGCTGGGCTTCACCTGGCAGAAGGGCCTGATCCCGGTGTCCAGCCGGGCGATGTACCGCGCCATCCGGCTGAACGGCGTGGACGCCGACGCCAACCTGCAGGCCTTCGAGATCGGCCGCATGGCCGCCCACTCGCCGGCGTCGCGAGGCGAGCCGGAGGACGCGGCCCCGACGCCGGAGACCCTGCCGCTGGACGCCCTGATCGCACACCGGGCGCGCGAGCTCACCGCCTATCAGGACGCCGCCTACGCCACCCGCTACCTGAAGCAGGTGGAACGCACGGCCAAGGCCGAGGCGCCGCTGCACGCCGACGCCCTGACGCGCGCCGTGGCGATCAACCTCTACAAGCTGATGGCCTACAAGGACGAGTACGAGGTCGCCCGCCTCTACACCGACGGCCGCTTCGCCGCCTATCGCGCCGACGTGTTCCGGGGCGGCAAGGCCAAGGTGATGCTGTCGCCGCCGATCCTGGCGCCCAAGGACAGCGAAGGACGGCCGCGGAAGATCGCCTTCGGCGGCTGGATGCTGAGCGCCGCATTCCCGCTGCTGGCCAAGATGAAGCGGCTGCGCGGCACGGCGTTCGACCCGTTCGGCTCCAGCCACGAGCGTCGCGTCGAGCGAAAGCTGATTGGCGACTATGAGGCGGGCCTCGACCGGCTGCTGACCGGCCTCGACGCAGCCCGTCTGCCGCTGGCGGTCAAGATCGCCGAAATCCCGCAGGCGATCCGTGGCTTCGGCCACATCAAGGACGCCTCGATCGTCGCCGCCAAGGCCGACGAGGCCAAGCTGTGGGCGCAGTGGGACGCGCCGGCCGCGAGCCAAGCCGCCTGAATGGCGCAATTCGACTTCGACGCAGTGGTCGTGGGGGCAGGAGCGGTCGGCCTCGCCTGCGGCTACGCCTTGTCGCGGCGTGGGCTGACCGTGGCCGTGCTGGAAGCCCAGGACGCCATCGGCGAGGGCATCTCCTCACGCAATTCCGAGGTGATCCACGGGGGGCTCTACTATCCGACCGGATCGCTGAAGGCCCGGCTGTGCGTCGAGGGCCGCCGCGCGCTCTACGCGTTCCTGGAGGCGCACAAGGTCGACTTCGATCGCTGCGGCAAGCTGGTGGTCGCCACCGAACCTGGCGAGGTCGACCGGCTCGAGCCGATCATGCAGCAGGCGCTGCGCAACGACGTCGAGGGCATGCGCACCTTGTCGAGCGCCGAAGTCCACGAGATGGAGCCGGAGCTGAAGTGCGAGGCCGCGCTTTGGTCGCCGCAGAGCGGCGTCTTCGACAGCCACGGCTACATGCTGGCCCTCCAGGGCGAGATCGAAGCGGCCGGCGGCGCGGTGGTGCTGGCGACTCCGTTCGAAGGCGCGACACCGCTGGACGGTGGCGGTTTCAAGGTGCGGGCCGGCGGCGCCGAGGCGACCAACCTGACCTGCCGCCTGCTGGTGACCGCGCCGGGCCTCGCCGCACAGGATGTGGCGCGTCACATCGAGGGATTTCCCGCCGACACCATTCCTGAGCTGCATCTCGGCAAGGGCGTCTATTTCCGGCTCACCGGACGGGCGCCGTTCAGCCGGCTGATCTATCCGCCACCGGTGCCGGGCTCACTGGGCGCGCATTACCGCCGAGACCTCGGCGGGCAGGCGGTGTTCGGTCCGGACCTGCACTTCGTCGACCATGCCGACTACAGCGTCGATCCGGCGTTGGCAGGGGAATTCTACGCGGAGGTTCGCAGCTTCTGGCCGCAGTTGCCCGACGGGGCGCTGGTTCCCGACTACGCCGGCATCCGCCCCAAGCTGCACGGCCCTAACGAGCCGCAACCGGACTTCCGTATCGACAGCCCGAGCGTCCATGGCTTGCCGGGACTGGCGGCGTTGTTCGGGATCGAGAGTCCTGGGCTCACCAGCTCTCTGGCGATCGGCGAAACCGTCGCCGAGCGGCTTGGGCTGGAGCCTGCTACTTAGCCAGACGGCGGACGTTGGCGCGCACGCGGCGCCGATAGTGGGCCACGGTCCGGGCCGGAGCCAGGTGCGCCGAGCCGGAGAGCGCGGAGGTCAGCAGTTGCGCTTGCACCTGCATCGCCGCTTCCATCTTCTCGCTGATCATGCGTTCGGCCTCGCCGATCGCGCCGGGGCCGAAGGTCGCGAACTTCATCAGGCGCAGATTGACCACAGTCTGGGCCTCGAGGCCCAGGCGCATGGTGTCCAGCGCCAGCGAGAACCAAGTGTTGCGGGGTGGCGCCATGCTGTCCGAATGTCCGATGCGAGGACGCGAAAGCCACCCTCGAAAGAATCCGAAGTCGCCGCGACAGTTAACAGTCGCATGCTCAGCGCACGACGCAAGCTTTCCATCGCTGGACCGGATATAAGGGATATGCCGGCGGTCGATGGCGCGCCATGCGCTTCAGCCGGCCAAGAAGGACGCCATGTCCACCATAATCAGGCCCACCCCGCGCCCGGTCGTCACCGGGCTGAACGATCCTCGTTCCACCGGCTCTCGTCCAAAACCCCGCCTCGCCGATATCCAGGCGCTCCGCGGCACGCTGACGAGCCGTCCGCGTCGGTGATGAGTCGCGCGACGAGGTGTCGGACGTGACCGTCTCGACGTTGTCCAACGGCCAGTTGACCGCCCTCAAGAACCTTGAGCGCAAGCAAGCTGGCGAGACGGTCGACTGGATCAACATCGGCGACGCGCGCGCGCTCACCGATCTTGGCTTCGCGGAGCGCACCCGCGAAGGCTGGGTGATCACCGCTGCCGGGTCGGCGCTGCTCGCCGCCGGCAAACCGCCCGGCGCGCCCGACGACCGGCGCTGACCAAGTCCCGATCCTGAAAGGAGGCCGCCATGGCCAAAGGCCAGAAGAAAAGCAATCGCGAGGTCCGCAAGCCCAAGGCCGACAAGCCGAAGGCGGTCGCCGCCGGGCCTTCGTTCCTGACGCCCCCGACCAAGAAGAAGTAACGCCGTCCGGAACGGTTATGCTTGTCGACCGGTTTACCAATCAGTGACTTGAAACGCATAGGTTCCTGCCGACGGCGCAGGACCATGCAACTGCACGGTTGGCCGGGGGGCTACGGGTACGGTGAAAGAACTCATCCTGCTGGGGCTGGCGAGCTTCTCAGCGACCTATCTGATCCTTTGGGCGGCTGAGCGCTTCTTCGGCGAGCCCGCCGAGCGGCGGAGAAAGCTGCGCGCTTCGCACAAGCTGATCCCACGCTAGATCGCGTCGGCCTCCTGCGCCGTCAGGCGGCGGGAATCAGCTTCAGGATTCGTCCCTTGTCGGCGTCGGTCGCAACATAGAGCGCCCCGTCCGGACCCTGAATCACATCGCGGATGCGTTCGCCCAGATCGACCAGCAGTCGTTCCTCGCCGCTCACCCGATCGCCGTCGAGGGTCAGCCGCACCAGGTGTTTGCCAGCCAGGCCGCCGACGAACAGCGACCCCTTCCAGGCCGGGGACAGGTCGCCCTCGTAGAAGGTCATCCCTGACGGTGCGATCACCGGATCCCAGTAGTAGACCGGCTGTTCCATGCCAGCCTTGGCGGTGATCCCCTGGCCGATCGGCTGGCCCGAGTAATCCTCGCCATAGGTGATCGTCGGCCAGCCGTAGTCGCGCCCGGCCCGAACCACATTCACCTCGTCGCCGCCGCGCGCGCCGTGCTCCACCTCCCACAGCTCGCCTGTGCGCGGATTGATCGCGGCCGCCTGGATGTTGCGATGGCCGAGCGAGAAGATCTCCGGTCGTACGCCCGGCTTGCCGACGAACGGATTGTCAGGCGGGACGGTCCCGTCCGGCCGGATCCGCGCGACCTTCCCCAGCAGGCCGTCCATCCGTTGGGCCTGCATCCGCCCGGCGACGATCGAGCGTTCGCCCAGCGCAACGAACAACATGCCGTCGCGGCCGAACACCAGCCGTCCGCCATAGTGCTTGGTCGAGTCCATCGACGGCTTCTGGCGGAAGATCACCTGGACGCCCTCCAGACGGTAGGCGCCTGAGGGACCGGTAACGAGCTTGCCGCGCGCCACCGCGGTGTTGGTCAGGCCATCGACGCCGCGCTCGGCGAAGCTCCAGTAGACGAGGCGGTTGTCGGCGAACGCCGGGTCGATCGTCAGGCCCAGCAGACCACCCTGGTCGCGAGCGTCCACCGCCGGCAGACCGGCGATCGGCGCTGACAGCGCGCCGTCGACACCGACAATCCTCAGTCGCCCCGGCCGTTCGCTGACCAGCAACCCGCCGTCCGGGAGGAAGGCCATGCCCCACGGATGTTCCAGCCCCTCGGACACCGTCACGGTGCGGAAGGCGACGCCTGAGATCGCCCTGGGCGCCCGCGTTTGTCCTGCAAAGGCTGGAGACTGTCTCGCGGCGTTGGGCGGCCGGGTTTCGACCGACGCGGAAGCCTGCGGAGATCTGGGCTGGGCCTCGCCTGACGGCGCGCCGCAGGCGGCGAGTAGGGCGGCGGTGGCGGCCACGGCGACGATACGGGGCATGTCGGTCTCCTGAAGTCGCGCACGCCGCGCTGCAATGCCGCCAGCGCTCAGATCGTTCCCGCGGCCTGCTCCAGCGCATCGTGGGGCACGGCCCCTTCAAGGTGAATCAGCGACCATACGGCGAAGAACAGCAGCGGCCAGCCGCGTCCGCCGCTGAACGCCGCGCGCACGGCCTCCGCTCCGAAGGTGTCGCGCACCGCGGCGATGGTCCCGACCCGGCGCGCGATGTCCGCAGCGCGCGGCGCGATCCAGGCCTCGACCGGCACCGTGAAGCCCTTCTTGCGTCCCCATGGATCAGCCGCTGGGCAGGCATGCTGCAGCCAGCGCCGCAGCAGCCATTTGCCGTGACGCCCGCGCACCTTGTAGCGATCGGGCAGGGCCATGGCGAAGGCCGCCACCTCCCGGTCGAGGAACGGCGTGCGTCCTTCCAGGCCATGCGCCATCAGGCAGCGGTCGAGCTTCAACAACAGGTCGTTCGGCAGCCAGGTGGCGACGTCGCCCCACTGGGCGCGTTGCAGGCCGTTCAGCGCACCCGGCGCGGCGGCGGCGTCGCGCCAGCGTTGCAGCACCTGGGAATCTGGAGTCTGCGGCTCTGCCGCGCGCCCGCCCAGCCAGGCTGGGCGCCGCGCCCGCCGATAGCGTCCGTAGCCGCCGAACAGCTCATCGCCGCCTTCACCGGTCAGCACCACGGTCAGGGTGTCCCTGGCGGCCTGCGCCAGTTTGTAGGTCGGCAATATCGCGTAGTCCGCCGTCGGGTCGTCCAGCGCCCAGGCGACCTGGGGCAAGATGCGCCAGAAGTCGGCCTCGTCGAACAGCGTCTCATGCCACTCAAGGTCCAGCGCGCGGGCGACGCGCTCCGCCTGGGCGCGCTCATCGCGGGCGCCGGGCGCATCGAAGCCGCAGGTGAAGGCGGTCACCGGACGCTCGTTCAGGCGGGCCATCACCGTGGCGATCGCCGAGGAATCCACGCCACCCGACAGGAACAGGCCGTAGGGGACGTCGGCGCGCTGGTGCACCTGCACCGAGTCCTCCAGCACCGTGTCGAGCTTGCGCACCAGTTCCATCTCGCCGCCCCGCGCCGCCGCGCGCGTGGAGGCTAGCGCCGGCCGGCGGCGAGGCTGCGCCAGCCGTCCGTCCCTGACCTCGACGACCTCGCCGGGCGCCAGCCGGCGCACGCCCTTGAAGATCGTGCGTTCGCCGAGCGTGTAGTTGAGCGCCGCCAATTCTCGGGCGGCCTCGAGATCCAGTTCCGCCGCCAGCAGACCGGCGGCGATGAAGGCGCGAGGTTCCGACGCGAAGGCCAGGCCCTGGTCCTGCTCCAGCAGGTAGAGCGGCTTTATCCCGAATGGATCGCGGGCCAGCCACGTGCGGCCGTCCGCGCCCAGCAGGCAGAGGGCGTACATGCCGCGGAGCCGGTCGAAGGCCGCCTGGCCTTCGCGTCCATAGAGGTGCAGCAGGGGTTCGAAGTCGGACCCGGTCGCCAGCGCGCCTTCCAACCCATGGTCCCGGGCGAGCTCCAGGTAGTTGTAGATCTCACCATTGCCGATCACCGTGGAGCCTGCGGCGTGCAGCGGCTGCCAGCCGCCTTCCAGGTCGATGATTGAAAGCCGCGCGTGCCCCAGCGAACAGCCGGGCGCCGGATCCTCCACCCGCACGCCGTTCGGGCCGCGGTGCGCCAGGGCCTCGATCATCAGCCGCGCCGAGCCGTCCACACCCAGCAAGCCCGCGACGCCGCACATCAGCCGGCGCCCAGGTCCGCGAACAGGGTGCGCCATTGCTCGACCACGGCGGCGGGTGAGAACTCGGCAGCTACCCGCTCCGACCCCTTCGCCGCCAGTCGCACCCGCAGGGCTTCGTCCTCCAGTACCCGGCGTGTGGCGTCCGCCAGCGCCTCGGCGTCGTCGATCGGGACCAGCAGGCCGTCCTCGCCGTCGCGGATCAGGGCGGCTGGCCCCTGGCTGGCGGCGGCCACCACCGGCAGGCCGTGCGCCCACGCCTGGATCACCACATTGCCCAACGGCTCGAAGCGCGAGGGGAAGACGCAGACGTCGGCCGCCCGGTAGAGCGCCGAGGGGTCGTTGCGCCAGCCCAGGAACCGCACCCGCCCGGCCACCCCCAGTGCATCGGCCATCGCCTTGAGCTTGGCCTCCAGCGCACCGGCGCCGGCGATCCACAGATAGGCCTCGGGCAGCCGAGCGAGCGCCGCCAGCGCCACGTCGTGGGCCTTGGCGTCGTGCAGGCGGCCCATGGCCAGGAGCAACGGCGCGTCGCTCGGCGTCGCCAGCGCGGCGCGCTCGGCCGCTGCGCCTGCCGCGGGGGGCGCGGCGAAGTTGTGGATGTAGCGGACGCGGCCGGCCGGCCACCCCTGTTCGACCACCCAGTCGGCGATGTGCTCGGTGTTGGCCACCAGGGCGTCGAAGCCGCGGTAGTATTTGAGGCTGTAATAGCCGCCCAGCCGCCCGACACGCGCCCAGGGCCCCTTTGGCGTATGGCGCGCCGCGCGATTCATCCAGGCCAGCGCCAGGCGGGTGTCGTGACGACGGGCGAACGCCGCCACGCGGGGTTTTGTCAGCAGGTCGATCGGGCCGCCGAAACCGAACACCCCGACGCTGGCGCCTGACTTGGCGAGCGACGTCGCGCGCGCCTCATGCCGGCGGATCGCCGCGGCCTGGGCGACGCCCGCCTGGTGCAGGGCCTGGACGAGGTCGAGGAAATAGGTTTCCGCGCCGCCTTCGCCCGAAGTTCCCAGAAGGTGGAGGACGCTCATGCGTCGGGGAATCTAGCCCGCGCCGCCCAATGTCCCAAGCCGCTTGAAGGCTGGCGTTTCGTTGCCTATACCCGGCGCTCGCTGAAAGGCCCCGTGGCTGGGTAGCTCAGATGGTTAGAGCGGTGGATTCATAACCCACAGGTCGGCGGTTCGATCCCGCCCCCAGCTACCAAGGTTTTCAGCGCCTTAGCTAGATCCAGTCGCCACTGCGACGCCATTGGCTCTGGAATCTGATGTGCGGGTGTGAAGTTGTGCATGAGTCTCCCCGACCCGCCGCGTGCGCGCCGCGATTGCCAGGGGTTCAAGTCAGAAGGGCGGCTGAAGGACTCTATCTCCGCGGCTGGCGTGACCTGTCGTGAATGATCGTCCCACAACGCTAGAGCGGGCCTTCCAACTGGCGAGATCGGGCAGCATCACCTCCTTGACCGAGCTCGCGCTGGCCCTGCGCGCCGAAGGCTATTCGGACGCCAAGGCGCAGCTCACCAGTCGCAGCCTCAAGCTTCAGCTTAGGCAGATCTGGACTGCGGCGAGCCGCGCCGCTCCGGCGGACGTTGTGAAACTCGACTGAGCCCCAGCGCCCGCGGTGTAGAGCACAGCGGCGTTCGACTTAGGTTTCGCGGCCGGCTCGTAAGTCATGGGATCTTCGTGCGGTCCAAGGGCGTATCGCACGCGGCGTCTGCGCTTTGCTGCGCCAGTTCCGCATGGAATTCCGCGCCCCTGGATTGATCGAGGCCAAGGTCGAGCGCGATGTCAGCCCGAAGCCCCGTCGGCGACAACGTAACGCTCGCTCGCCCGCCCAGGTCGCCCGCGAGGCGCTCGATGAGTCGTGTGCCAAAGCCAGGCTTCACATCAACGTCGACCAGTCGCTCGATGGTTTCGCGCCATTCGACGAGGCCTTGCCGACCGACGTGCGTGGCGCGAACGCTCAACCTGCCCGCCGGGGTGGATAGCGCGCCATATTTCGCCGCATTGGTCAGCAGTTCATGGACCAACATGCCGACGCTGACCGCCGCGTTCGGCGCAAGCGACATGGGTTCGCAGCGCAGGTCCACCTGCCCCGCCCCCAAATACGGCGCCAGTTCCGCCTCAAGGATTGCAGAGAGGTCCACATGACCGGATTGCCCCCGAATGAGCAGGTCCTGTGTGGTTGCGATCGCGTGGATGCGGTCGCTGAGAGCGGATCTGAATTCATCGACCGTCTTCGCGCTTTTGCCAGTCAGCATCGCAAGCGCCTGCACCGTGGACAGGATGTTCTTCACGCGATGGTTCATCTCGTCCACCACCAGCCGCTGGCGTTCCTCGGCCATCACCCTCGCCGTGACGTCGTGCCCTTCCACGAAAATGCCGGAAACCTGTCCTGAGGCGTCCCTGATCGGCTGGAAGACAAAGTCCACATAAAGCTGTTCAGGCTCCGCGCCCGCCGCCCGCATAACGCGGAGGGGCGCACGCGTCCCCACGTGCGGTTCGCCGCTGGCGTAGACCTCTCGGAGCAAGTCCACGAAGCTCTGGGCGGCTATCTCCGGCAGTACCTCATGCACCGGACGGCCAATGAGGTCGTGGCGTCCGACGAGGCGCTCGTAAGCGGTGTTGGTGAACTCGAAGACGTGCTCCGGCCCACCGAGTATCGCGACGAAGCCAGGGGCCTGCACAAACAACTCGTGCAGCCGCTCCACGTCGGATCGCAGTTGGGCGTTGCGCTGGTCGAGCGCATCGCGGGCCAGGTGGGCTTCGGTCACGTCATTGCAAACCACAAGCACGCCGCCCACCCCGCCGGCGTCGTCGATCGGGCTGTAGCCATAGGTCCACCAGACGTCCCGAAGGCCGCCATGCCGGGTGATCGGTACAAGCTGGTCGTCGTTCCAGGTGGAGCCTTCGCCACGCATCACAAGGTCGATCTGGGGCCCGATGATCGGCCAGATCTCCGCCCAGCAATCGCGACCGCGATCCCCGAGCGCCGAGGGATGACGCTCCGGGCCCATCGTCTCGGCATAGGCGTCGTTGTAGAACTGGATCAGTTCCTGCCCCCACCAGATGAACATCGGGTGACGAGACGTGAGGACCAGACGGACGGCCGTCTTCAAGCTCTGCGGCCACTGATCCGGCGAGCCGATGGGCGAGTGGGCCCAGTCATAGGCGCGGATGCGCTCGCCCATCTCGCCGCCGTCGCCAAGGAACAGATAGTTCGGCGAAATATCCATGACCTGACGGGGTCCGTTGTTCTTGAAAGGAGCCAATCAACACCCTCGGCATCACCGCCGCTGGAGGGAATACAGAGATCTTCCCCTGAGCAAAATGAACAATGCGCTGTTGTTTACGCGGAAGCCAGGGCGTCGACCCTCCGTGCGGGTCTACCGCGACGCACGCGGCAAAGCCCAAAGGCGACCATACGCCGTTGAGGGCGCCTTTACCCGAAGGTCGAGGTTCGCGCCCAAGCGATCCAGGCCTTTAGGCTCCGAGGCACGAAGCAGTTGCACATCTCGCAGGACGTCCGTGTCGATCAGAGATGATGCCGTTCACAATCGCATTGTGTTCGAATAATGGCTGGATAAACCAGAGATTACAGAAAAAATGGAACACACTGCAGAGTTGTGAGTTCAATAAGTCAGAGGTGCTTTCGCCATGACTTGTTTGACGTTCACTATCGTTAATAAGCCCGAAGGCTGGTTTGTGAAAGGCCACGACTGGATGGGGCCGTTCGCGTGCCGTGAGCACGCTCAGTTGCTGGTTGATGGGATGTCCAGCGCTCTGCGCAGTCACGGTGAAGCTGTGACCGTGGCGCTTGTGGATCGAGGCGGGTCCAACCTGCCGACGTGACGATGCCGGGAATGGGTCCGCCCTCTCGCATGGCTCTACGCTTCGTCGCGCAGACTCCCTTCCCCTGACGCCGTCGCGCCGGTACTCCGTTGACCAACGAGAATTGGAACGGGGAGGCGGCCATGGCCGGACCACTGAGCGGCGTGCGTATCGTTGAAATGGGCGGCATCGGTCCGGGCCCGTTCGCCGCGATGATGCTGGCCGACAGCGGCGCCGACATCCTGCGCATCGAACGCCCTGGCGCAAATCCGAACGAGTCGAGTTCGATGATGCGCAACCGTCGGCGGGTCACCGTCGATGTGAAATCACCGGACGGGCTGGAGGCGATCAAGCGGCTCGTGGCGGAAGCCGATGGATTGATCGAGGGTTTCCGTCCCGGCGCCATGGAGCGCCTGGGCCTGGGACCCGACGTGTTGCTGCAGCTCAATCCTAAGCTGGTCTATGGCCGCATGACCGGCTGGGGCCAGACCGGTCCCTATGCCTCGGCCGCGGGCCACGACATCAATTACATCGCCATCTCCGGCGCCTTGCACGCGGTCGGAAGGCGGGGCGCTGCGCCCGTCGCGCCGCCGGCGCTTATCGGCGACTTCGGCGGCGGCGGCATGATGCTCGCGTTCTCCATGTGCGCGGCGCTGCTCAACGCGGCGAAGACCGGCAAGGGCGAGGTGATCGACTGCGCCATGTCGGACGGCTCGGGCGTGTTGATGACGGCCTTCCATGAAGGGCTGGCGCGGGGATCGTGGATCGACGAACGCGGCGCCAACGTCGTGGACAGCGGCGCGCACTACTACGACGCCTATGAGACGGCCGACGGCGCCTTCGTCTCGATCGGGGCGATCGAGCCGCAGTTCTACGCGACGCTGCGCAAGTTGACCGGGCTGGACGCCGACCCGGCGTTCGAGGCCCAGAACGATCGCGGCCAATGGCCGGCGCTGAAGGACAAGGTCGCGGCCCTGTTCAAGACCAAGACCCGCGCCGAATGGTGCGACCTGCTCGAATACACCGACGCCTGTTTCGCGCCTGTGCTCAGCTTGACCGAGGCCCCGGAGCACCCGCACGCCAAGGCCCGCGGATCGTTCGTGACAGTCGACGGCGTCGCCCAGCCGGCGCCGGCGCCGCGCTATGCGCATGCTCAGCTCGATACGCCTCGCGCCTGCGAGCAGGTGGCGCTGCAGGACGCCCACTGGCGTCGCTAACCCGCCCGACTCCTCCAGCGTCCCCTCGATTCGGAGCCTCATCATGTCCATCACCAGCGGCGGGACCCTGGGCCAACTGATCATCGACGCCGTGGTCCGCTTCGCCGAGCGTCCGGCGGTGTCGGACGGACGCATCAGCTGGACCTATGCCGAGCTCGGCGACCAGATCGGGCGCTATGTGACGCTCTACCGGCAACTGGGGCTGGGCAAGGGTTCGGGGGTGATGCTGCTCACTTCGAACCGCGCCGAGGTGTGGCCCTCGGTCTGCGCGGCCAATCTGATGGGCATCCGCTACACGCCGTTGCACCCCATGTCGGCGGAAGCGGATCACGTGTTCACCGCGGAGGATTGCGAGGCCGAGGCGCTGATCGTCGACGCCGGCCCATACGGCGAACGGGCCAAGGCGATCCAAGCGCGATGCGCCGGCGTGAAACATCTGTTGGCCGTCGGACCGCTGGACGGCGCGATCGACCTGCTGGCTCTGCTGCCGACGCTCCAGTCCGCGCCGCTGATCGACGAGGCCGACCCCGAAGACATCGCCTGGCTGAGCTACACCGGCGGCACCACCGGGCGCTCCAAGGGGGTGATGCTGCCCCACCGTTCGATCGTCGCCTTCGCGGCCACCGTCGGCGGCGAATGGGAGTGGCCGAAGGACCTGCGCTACGCCCTGGTCACCCCGCTCAGCCATTCGGCGGGCGTGAAGACCTATCCGGTGATGATGATGGGCGGCTACACGCGCTTCATCCCGGGCTTCCACGCCGAGCAGTTCTGCCAGATCGTGCAGGACGAGAAGATCACCGCCACCTTCCTGGTGCCGACGGTGATCAACAGCCTGCTGGAGGCCGAGGAGATCCGCGGTCGCCACGACCTGTCGTCGCTGAAGATGATCATCTACGGGGCGGCGCCGATGTCGCCCGACCGGCTGCAGCGGGCGATCCACACCTTTGGCCCCGTGTTCCTGCAGCTCTACGGCCAGTCGGAGTGCCCGGAGTGCATCACCACCCTGCGCATGGTCGACCATGACCTGTCGAAGCCGGAACGCTTCTCCGCATGCGGTCGTCCGACCGTGCTGACGACGGTCAAGTTGCTGGACGCCGAGGGCAGGGAGGTCGCCGACGGGGAGCCGGGGGAGATCTGCGTGCGTGGGCCGCTGGTCTGCAACGGCTATTGGAAGCAGCCGGAGCTGACGGCGCAACTATTCGAAGGCGGTTGGCTGCACACCGGGGATGTGGCCCGGCGTGACGCGGAGGGCTATCTGCACATCGTCGATCGCACCAAGGACCTGATCATCTCGGGCGGCTTCAACATCTTCCCGCGCGAGGTCGAGGACGCCCTGATGTCCCACCCGGCGGTCCTGATGGCCGGCGTGATCGGCGTGCCCGACGACAAGTGGGGCGAAGCGGTCAAGGCGCTGGTCACCCTGCGGGCGGGCGCGAGCGCCAAGGAGGCGGAATTACAGGCGCATGTGAAAGCCGTGCGCGGCGCGCCCTGGTCGCCCAAGTCGATCGACTTCGTCGACGAGATACCGCTGACCGGACTCGGAAAGCTGGACCGCAAGGCCATGCGCGAACCCTATTGGCGCGGGCGCGCGCGGGGCGTTTCCTGACGGCGGCGGTGAAATTCGCCCGCCCCGGCCTTGGGGAACGATCCGCATCGCTTGATGACCGTCCGCACGCAGAGCATGCTCGCAGGCGATGACGACACCGGCCCACTCGACCGACGCCGCCGCTTCACCCGAAAAGTTGCCGTCCTATCGCTGGGCGATGCTGGGCGGCGTCTGGTTTCTGTATTTCAGCTTCGGCCTGACTACGGCGAGCATCGCGCCCTTGGTCGGGCGGATCTCCGCCGACCTGCACATCAGCTATGGCGCGCTGGGCGGCATCATGGGCGCCTGGCAGTTTGTCTACATCTTCTCCGCCATTCCGTGCGGCGCGTTGCTCAAGCGATACGGACCCAGGCGGATGCTGTTGGCGGCGGTGGCGGCGATCGCGCTGTCGGGCGTCCTGCGGGCGGTGGCGACCGGCGAAATCTCGATGTTCCTGGCGGTCGCGGTGTTCGGCATCGGCGGGCCGATGATGTCGGTCGGCGCGCCGACTGTGGTCGCGCTGTGGTTCGAGAGCCGTGAACGGCCGATGGCGATCGGGATCTACGCGACCGGCGCAGCGCTGGGCGAGGTCTCGGCGCTCGCCTTCACCCACAGCATCGTGCTGCCGCTGTTCGGCGACAACTGGCGGGCTTGCCTGCTGCTCTACGCCAGCGTGATCATCGCGGCCGGCCTGGTCTGGCTGCTCCTGACCGCGCACCCGGCCAGCCGGGCGATGGAAGCGCGCCTGAAGGACGAACCGAAGCGTCCGGAAGGCCAGATCATGCGCGACCTGCTGGGTCTGCGCACGGTGCAATTCATCCTGCCGATGAGCATCGGCATCTTCTTCTTCAACCACGGCCTGAACAACTGGCTGCCAGAGATCCTGCACGCCAGCGGCATGGCGCCGGCGGTCGCGGGATGGTGGGCGTCGATCCCGACGTTCGTCGGCATCTTCGCCTCGCTGCTGATCCCGAAGTTCGCGACGCCGAGACGCCGCGTGCCGATCCTGATCGTCCTGTTCGTGGTGGCCTTCGCCGCCAGCCTCCTGCTGCATTCACCGCCGGGCGCGCCTCTGGGGCTGGGCCTGATCCTGCAAGGGTTCGCTCGCGGCTCCATGACCACGCTGGCGATGCTGATCCTGGTGGAGACCCCCGGCGTCGGCCGCGAGAACGCCGGTCCGGCCAGCGGGCTGTTTTTCGCGGCGGCCGAGATCGGCGGCGTCGGCGGACCGTTCGCGATCGGCGTGCTGCACGACCTGTCGGGCGGTTTCAGCATGCCGTTGATTGCGGTGAGCGTGGTGTGCGTCGCGCTGATCCTGAGCGGGCTGGTTTTGGTGCGCCACCCGAAGGTGAAGCCAGGCTAGTCGTCACGCCCGGGTGGCGCGACCGTCAGGCGCCCGGCGACGCCGTGACGCTCGATCAGCCTGGCCACCAGGCCGGAAGCCTTGGCCTCCTCGACAAATTCTGTGAGGAAGGCGGCACCGGCGACATTAGCCTTGCGCGTGCCGATGGCCTGCTGCACCGCGGTGAACCGCCCGTCGAGGATGCGAGCGCCGGGCAAGCCCTGCAGGTCGGTGATCAATCCAGGGCGCAGCCCGGCAAGCGCCTCCAACCCCTCGTCGGCGAAGCGTTGAACGGCGTTAGGGATTGAGCTTGCGCGCACCAGGGTCGCGTGCCGGATGTTGCGTTCCAGCCATAGGTCGTAGGCGCTGCGGCCCATGACCGCGATCCGCACGCCCGGCCGGTCGACATCGGCGATGGTGCGCAAGGGTGAACCGGCCGGCACGATGTAGCTGGCCTCGATCTCCACATAGGCGGGTGTGAAGTCGATCTTCTCGGCGCGGGTGGGCTCGGCGCCGATCAGGCCAATGTCCCAGGCGTCGTCGTCCACCGCGTCGGCCAGCGCCCCGGGGCCGGTGAACGGCACATAGCGCACCGGCACGCCCAGGCGCTCGGCGATCGCACGGGCCATATCGGGCGAGACGCCCTGCGGGTCTCCCGCCTCGCTGCGCCCGGTGACCAACAGGAAGTTGCCGAGATTGATCGCGGCGCGCAGCACCCCCGTGGGGGCGAGCTCTTGGGCGACTGTGGTCATGGAGCGGCTCTCGGGACTTGAAGTTCGTCAAAAAGAAAAAGGCCGCCCCGAAAGGCGGCCTCGATCTTCACTTCCGATGATCTCGGATACTAGACGTAGTTGGTGCTCGAGATGTCGTTGATCGTGCGGCCCACCAGGACGATGGCGTCCTCGTACGTGCCGGCGTTGCCGCCGGTGTCGGCGAACACGACAACGTCAGTTCCGACCTGCACCGCGACCACCGCCGCGCCGCCTGCGATCTGGGCGTTGGCGAAGGTTTCCGCCGTGGCGAAGTCCGCTTGCGTGCTTTCGGTGTAGTTCAGGCTGGCCGCACCCGGGAAGCTCAGGCGATCGGTCGCTTCCCAGTCGTTGATCAGGTCGAACGAGCCGACGGTCGAGCCCGAGTCGCCGAGGCCGAAGACGAAGCGGTCCTGGCCCGCGCCGCCGGTCAGTTGGTCCTTGCCGGCGCCGCTGTTGAGCGTGTCGTTGCCCGCACCGCCGGAAATGGTGTCGGTGCCCGCGCCGCCCAGCAGGATGTCGCCGCCGTCGCCGCCGGTGATGCTGTCGCGATCCGCGTCGCCGGTGATCGTATCGTCACCCACGCCGCCGTCGCCGACGTTGATCGTCGTCGCCGAAGCCGTGCCGAGGGTGATGGCGTCATCGCCCGCACTGCCGGTGATGGTGTCGGCACCGCCGGCGCCGCCGAGAACGTCGTCGCCGTCTTCACCGAGGATGGTGTCCGCATCGGCGCCGCCGGTGATTTGGTCATCACCTTCGTTGCCGTTGAGGGTGTCGGCGCCGCCGTTGCCGT
>NZ_JAUXZW010000301.1 GCF_030693805.1 Phenylobacterium sp. | reverse complement strand
ATTCTCCAGCTCCACGCCCAACGAGGGGTTGGGTCGCAGCCCCGCCTGACGGGTCGCAGCCCGCGCAGCCTCCACCCGCGCATCGGCGGCGACGGTGGAGGGATCGGCGGCGAGCGCGCGCCTCACCGCGTCGGTGAGCGTCAGGGGCGGCGCGGGCGCCTGGGCCAAGGCGGCACCGGGCCCGAAGGCGAGCGCCAGCGCCGCCAGAAGCGGCGCGGCGAGGAGCCGCGCCAGGGCGCAACTCGGACGGAAGATGGGCATGAGGTCTCTCGAAGCACGGTGAAACAGCGCGCGTGGCGGGGCCTCGCGCGGTCAGGCGTTCAGATCGAGAGCGGCTTTGGAGGTCGTTCGAGTCGGGCGCTCAGCCAGGACTCGGGCCCGTCGGCGAGCGGTACGTCCAGAGCAGCGCCGGTCGCCAGGATCAGCGCCGGCAGTCGCTCGGCCTCGAGCGCGGCGAACTGCGAGGCCTCGCCCGCGTGGTGGTGACTGCGGACCCCGTCGTCCGGGGCCTGGTCGCCGCTGTCCGGCCGCCCATGGTCGTCGTCGCCAGTCGCCGCCGCGTGGTGGTCGCCATGATGGTCGGCGTCGTGATCATGGTCGTGGTCGAAGGACACCGCGCCGGCCAAGGCGTTGGGCGCGTGCTCGACGCCCAGGGCGTGCTGGACCCGGTCGACGCTGGCCACGGCGCCCTGATGAGTCAGCACCGCCATCAACGCCAGGCAGCACATGGCGAGGAAGGATCGCAGCCGAGGCTTACGGCGGTTGAACACTGAGGCGGCAGACTCCCGAGTCCCCGACTTCTAGCAGCCCAGCCGGCCCCCGCAAATCCACCCTTCCCGCGCCCCGCCCAGCGTGCCCTTCACCGCACCTGTTCATGCGTGAGACTGCCGGCGGGCAGCGGGCACAGGATCTCCGCCTCGGGCTTCCTCAGGTCGAGCCAGTCCAAGCCTTCCTGCCGCGGCAGCACGACAATCTGCCGATCGTGATAGGGCGCGATGTCCGGCCCCGGCGAGGTGGTCAGCATGGCGAAGGCCCCCTCCTTCACCAGGCCCGCGATCCAGAACCATGGCTCGCCGGCCAGGGTGAACAGGTGCTTGTCCTTCAGCCTCTGCTTGAGGTCGTCGGGCGTGGTGAACTCGTAGAAGCCGTCTGACGGGATCAGGCAGCGGTCACTTTTGGCGAAGCTGCGTCCCTCGGAGCGGAAATTGAACACCGGCTTGCCGCTCGACGACTTCCAGGCCCAGGGCGTCACCGAGAGCTTCACCCCCTCCGAACTCCCCCGGATGATCGGTGCCGTCTGGTTGGGCCGGATGTCGTCATACGGCGGGTAGTTCGGGGTAGCATCGCCCGCGAAGCGCAACGGGATCTTCAGCTGGCTGAACTCCTCCCGCAGGGTGTCCGGCGACTTCGTGTAGCGGTAGTCGTTGCACATCCCACGCTAACGCGGGCGTTGGGCGCGAGTCGCACTTGCTCAGGATCTGTCGGCAAGCACCTACTCGCCGACGTCCTCCGCCCTTCTGCCTGGATAGAACGGCCGTTCCTATTGTGCTGCTGACAAATTCACCCACAGCTTACATTTGGGCTACTGGTTGACGAATCGGCGAAATTGCCCACGAATGGAGCTCTGAGACGGAGCGACCATGACCCCTTGGGAACACCACCCTGCCCTCGACCGCGATCGGCTAATCATGATCGGCAAGCTGATCGAGCGGGGGCGCAACCATGCGCTCGATCGTTTCGACCCCGCCATCGGCTGCACTCCCTGGACGGTCGGATGCGAAGCCTTCGCCTTCCAGAAATCTGAGATCGAGACCGCCGCCCTCGACGCGGACTGGCTTGAGATTCTCGATCCCTCAATGCAGTTCGTATTCAGCATCGGCGGCGTGCCCGTGCGATTTTATCGCGGCGAGCCGGACGATCCCACCACCCGAACTCTGAAGCAGTCGTTCTCCGAGTTGAAGCAGCGGAGCCTCTTCGGGGCGGACGAGCTGGTTAAACTCACCTCGGAGCCAGCCTACCGCTTCGCCATCGAAACCGACGTGGACGGTGCGCTGACGGCGATCACCTTCGTGGTGCTTGCTGGCGAGACGCCGGTGCTGACGTGGCAAGTCCCTCTGGACGAACCTGTCACGAAGGTTTCGCCACTCTGGGTCAAGGGCAGCGAAGGTGTGGAGCTTCCGGCTCCGGCCGTTGGAATCGCAGCAAGGAAGAAGAAGGACGGCACGACCGAATGACAGTCCGTTCGGTCAGCATCTCGACAAGAGGCGGCCGCTAGGCCGGCCGAATATGGAAACGAAAGCGAAGATCGCGGGCGAGCAGTTGCGGCTCGCTCGGCTAGCTCGTGGCTACTCCCTTGAAGAGATTGGCGATCGCGTGGGCGCCACGCGTCAGTTCATCCATCAACTTGAGACCGGCGCGCGATCGGCGTCGGACGACCTGATCGCCGCTCTCGCCGATGAGCTTGGCGTCACGCCCGCCTTCTTGGGCGAGCCGATTCCCTCAACGGTTCGGCCCGAGCAGTGCCACTTTCGGGGTCACATCACGCGGCCGGCCTCCATCACGAGCCAGGTGCTGGCTCGGGGAACGCTCCTCGATAAGTTCGTGGCTGCGATCGAAGAGCATCTGGAGCTGCCTGAGGTCTCCTTTCCCGACCTGCCCGCGGCCTCGGCCGAGGAAATCGAACAGGCCGCCGAGGAGGCCCGCCGCTACTGGGGACTCGGCACAACAGGGCCGATCACCAGCATGATGCGCGTTGTGGAAAACGCTGGCGCGGTGGTGACTTACTTCGGCGATTTGTCCGAGCGTGTGGACGCGTTTTCGATGGATCGGCGGCGGCCGGTTATCGTGCGGAGCTCCCTCAAGGAAAGCCTCTGCCGGCAGCGGTTCGACTTCGCCCATGAGTGCGGACACTTGATCATGCACCGCGGCATCCAGACGGGAGACCGCGCAACGGAGGATCAGGCGCATCGGTTCGCCAGCGCGTTTCTCTTTCCACGCGGTGCTGTGCTCAGGGAATTTCCACGTGGGCGAACGATTAACTGGCGTGCGCTCTTGCAGCTCAAGCTACGCTGGAAGATGTCAGTCCGCGCCATCGTCCGGCGCGGCTACGACCTTGGGATGCTCTCCCCAGCCCAATACCGAACGGCCAACATCCATCTCGTGAAAACCGGCCAGGCAAAAATCGAGACCTACGACGCCGACGGGACTCTACCGATCGAGCAGCCGGAACTCCTGCCGTCGGCGATCGCAGCCCTTGAAAGCGCGGTCCCTGGCGGCGCTGTGGCCCTTGGTAGGCAGGTCGGCTTCGGCCTCGCGATGCTGGAGCTCGTGACGGGGGCGAGCTTCGCAGATCCAGAGCCACCGCCATCGCTCGACGACCCGAAGGTGGTGCGGCTCCGCCCGATCTAAGGTACGCACGAAGCGGAGCGAACTTTAAGAGAACCGCGTCAGGTCAGCTTTGGCCCGGGATGTCGCAAATTCGCCGAGAGCGGTTCTCAAAGTCGCGCTTAGCTTGAGGCCTTGCCCGCTATCTCGACTCCCGAGTGGGCGCATGATCGTAGGTGCTCGCCCCGGCAGCTGTCCGATCGTATCTGATTAGCGCAACCAAGACTGAGAATCGCATTGAACGCCGTCGAGATCGAGGAAGCTGTCTCCGCACTGGCCCGTCAGCCGTTCGACGCGGACGAGTTTCCGTACGCCTTCCTCCAAGCGTTCGGGCGCAAGGACGTCGAGCTGAAGCGGCTCCGCAAGAACAATACGTCCGACGTGGCCGGCGGCGTTCTCCGGCGGGACAGCATTCACATGGCGGTGGTGGCGCGGGGCGAAGCGGGTGTGGCCTTGACGGCGCTGCGCGAGAGCCCGAAATCGGCGGCTAACCGGGTCAAATTTCTGTTCGCCACCGACGGCGACGAAGTCCAGGCCGAAGAGACCGCCACGGGTGACTTCCGCAGCTTCCCGCTGACCGAGCTCGACCGGCATTTCGGCTTCTTCCTGCCGCTGGCCGGCATCTCGGCAGTGCGGCAGATCAAAGATAACCCGATCGACGTCAGGGCCGTCGGGCGGTTGAATAAGCTGTATCTGGAGCTCCTGCGCGAGAACCCCGACTGGGAAGAGGAAGCGAAGCGGCCGGAATTGAACCGCCTGATGGCGCGGCTGGTGTTCTGCTTCTTCGCCGAGGATACGGGCATCTTCATGGGGGAGAGCCTGTTCACCAGCACAGTGCGCCAGTTTAGCGAGGACCGCAGCGGCGTGACCAACACCGATCAGGTGCTGGCCCAGCTCTTCTTGGCCATGGCCACGCCCACCCAGCACGACGGCAGGCCGGACGGCCGCTATCGCCAGTCGGCGGGCGTTAAGGGCTACGCCGACGCCTTTCCATACGTCAACGGCGGATTGTTCAGCGATGCCGGCGAGGTGCCCCGCTTCACCCGCGCCGCGCGCAACTACCTACTTCACGCGGGCGAGCTGGACTGGAAGGAGATTAACCCGGACATCTTCGGTTCGATGATCCAGGCAGTCGCCGACGACGCCGAGCGCGGCTCACTGGGAATGCACTATACCAGTGTGCCCAACATCCTGAAGGTGCTGAACCCGCTGTTCCTGGACGGGCTGAACGAGGCTCTGGCCGAAGCCGGCGATAGCGTGCGTAAGCTCCGGGCCCTGCGGCGACGCATCGGCCGCATCCGGGTATTTGATCCCGCCTGCGGCTCGGGAAACTTCCTGGTCATCGCCTATCGGCAGATGCGCGACATCGAGCACGAGATCATCAAGCTCACGGGCGACGATCCGAAGTCGGTGATCCCGCTCACCAACTTCTACGGCATCGAAATCAAGGGCTTCGCCGCTGAAATCGCCCGTCTGGCGATGCTAATTGCGGAGTTCCAGGCCGACGCACGGCTGATCAGTCAGCAAGCGGCGCGGTCAATGGTATTGCCGTTGCATCGCACGGGGCAAATCCGAGTGGGCAACTCGCTACGGGTGGACTGGCGCGAAGTCTGTCCCCCCGCCACTCCAGTGATTGAGGAGTGGGATCTTGGGGGTCCGACGGGGCGTTTGGCATTAGAGCAGAACGGACTTGGCGGGACTGTAGAGGCCGAGACATATATCTGCGGTAACCCGCCATATATGGGCGGGAAAAAGCTAAATGCGTTGCAGAAGGAAGATATGGCCATCGTTTTCGAGAGCGATGATAGTCATCGTAATCTCGATTACGTCTGCGGCTTCGTCATGAAAATGTGCCGCTATCTCGGAACGCGAGATAAGGGTGCATTGGTTACAACTAACTCTATCAACCAAGGCACGCACGTCCCTAGCCTTTGGCCAAAACTATTTCAGCTAAATGTCGAACTTGAATTCGCATATGAACCATTTAAATGGTCCAATAGCGCGCAAAATAACGCGGGAGTTTCTTGTACGATACTTGGCTTTCGCAAGATTGATTCCGCACCAAAGATAATTTACGAACGGGACGCGATGCGGCAGGTGGCCAATATTAGCCCCTACATCGTGGCCTCGCCGAATATTATTGTGACGCCTGAATCCTCTCGGCAGGATGACTTGTCGCCGATGATCACCGGGAACGCCGCATACGATGGCGGGAACCTCTTTTTGTCGCCTCAAGAAGCACGTGATCTAATCACCCGATATCCTGAGTTAGCTGCCAAGGTTCGGCCAGTCACGGGGACAAGTGAGTTTATCGACGGCGTCCGGAGATTTTGCCTCTGGTTCGAAGATGACGATCTACGTTTCGCTCAGAACCATCCGGCTACATCGGGCAGAATCGAACGTGTGCTCGCGGCACGCCAGGGAGGCGGCGAAGTTGCTGCCACGCTCACAAGGCGGCCCCACCAATTCCGATACAGAAATCGGTGCATGAGGCACCAAGTCCTCATTCCTCAGGTGTCATCTGAGCGTCGCGAATATCTTCCGGTTGGCTACCTTGATGATAGCTACATCATCAGCCACCTTGCTCATGCGATCTACGATGGAAGCCTCATCGACTTTTCCATATTGGCATCCAAAATTCACTTAGTGTGGATCTCTACCGTATGCGGAAGACTTGAGACCCGACTCCGCTACGCTAGCAACATTGGCTGGAATGCATTCCCGGCTCCAGTCTTAACGGCGCAGGACAAAGCTGACCTCACCCGCTGCGCGGAGGACATCCTGCTCGCCCGCGAGGCGCACTTCCCGGCCACCATCGCCGACCTTTACGATCCGGAAGCTATGCCCGCGGACCTACGCCGTGCCCACGAACGCAATGACGAGACGCTGGAGCGCATCTACATCGGCCGCCGGTTCCGCAACGACACAGAACGGCTGGAGCATCTCTTCGCGCTCTACGCGAAGATGACCGTTTCTGGCGCAGTGTCGGCTAAGAAGGGAGCTTCCAAGCCGGCGCGCAAGACGCGCTCTCCTGAGAAGGCCGCCTAACCATGCCGACCGGTGAACGCGTCTCCGCCGTTTCTGTCACAACCGCTGCCAGCGGCGCTTCGACGACACCCAACGAACTCGGCATGCGGGCCATGCAGCAGAAGGTGTGGGCGCACCGGGGCGCGCAGTACCTACTAATCAAGTCCCCCCCGGCGTCGGGGAAGTCGCGCGCGCTGATGTTCGTAGCCCTGGACAAGCTGACCAATCAGCACGTGAAGCAAGCGATCGTGGTGGTGCCTGAACGCTCCATTGGCGGCAGCTTCGCCGACGAGACCCTGACGCGGCACGGCTTTTGGGCGGACTGGACGGTGCGTCCCCGCTGGAACCTATGCAACGTACCAGGTGCCGACGAGGCGCCGGTCGCCAAGTCAAAGGTGAAGGCTGTCGCGGAGTTCCTGGAGAGCGAGGACAAGGTGTTGGTCTGCACCCACGCCACCTTCCGCTTCGCCTTCGATGACCTCGGTGCCGAAGCTTTTGACCAACGCCTGGTGGCCATCGACGAATTCCACCACGTCAGCGCCAATCCCGACAATCGCTTGGGCGCGCAACTTGCCGATCTCATCGCCCGTGACCAGGCTCATGTGGTCGCCATGACTGGCTCCTACTTCCGCGGTGACGCGATGGCCGTGATGGCGCCGGGCGACGAAGCCAAATTCGAGACCGTCACCTATACCTACTACGAACAGCTCAACGGTTATCAGCATCTCAAGACGCTGGATGTCGGCTACTACTTCTATTCCGGCCCGTATCTTGACGACATCATGAAGGTGCTTGATCCCGACAAGAAGACGATCGTGCACATCCCCAACGTCAACGCCCGCGAAAGCACAAAGATCGGTAAGACGTCCGAGGCCAACGCCATCATGGATGCGCTCGGAACCTGGGACGGCGAGGACGAGGTCACCGGCTTCCACCGCATCATCCGCCCCAACGGCCGCGTGCTGAAGGTGGCGGATCTAGTCGACGATGATCCGGTGAAGCGGGACCGCATCGTCTCCGCGCTGAAGGACCCGAGCCAGCGAAACAACCGTGACCACGTCGACATCATCATCGCGCTGGGCATGGCCAAAGAGGGCTTCGACTGGATTTGGTGCGAGCACGCTCTGACTATCGGCTACCGCTCTTCACTGACCGAGATCATTCAGATCATCGGCCGTGCTACCCGGGACGCCCCCGGCAAACCGCGCGCCATGTTCACCAACCTGATCGCCGAGCCCGACGCCAGCCAGGAGGCGGTGCTTGAGGCGATCAATGACACCTTGAAGGCGATCGCTTGCAGCCTGCTGATGGAGCAGGTTCTGGCGCCGCGCTTCGACTTCACACCGAAGAACGAGACCTCGAAGGCCAAAGAGGGGTTTGACTATGGCCAGGGCGGCTACCAGGACGACCGCACTAACGTCGGAGTCAGTGAGGACGGCAGCCGCTTCCACATGGAAATAGCCGGCCTTGCCGAGCCCAAGAGCCCCGAAGCGACGCGCATTTGCCGCGAAGACCTCAACGAGGTGATCGCCGCGTTCGTCCAGGATAAGCGCACGGCCGAACGCGGCCTCTTCGACGAAGAGACTGCTCCACAGGAGCTGACCCAGGAACGCATGGGCAAGATCGTGCGGGACAAGTATCCCGATCTTACCTCGGATGACGTCGAGGCCGTCCGCCAGCACGCCATTGCCGCCCTGAATGTCACTCAGGAGATCAAGCGGCGGCTGGCGGGCGAAGACGGTGAGCCTCGCTCCAATACCGCCTTCATTGATGGCGCTCGCCGGTTCGCGCTCTCGGTGACCACCCTCGACATCGACATGATCGACCGCGTGAACCCCTTCTCAGTCGCCTATTCTGTCCTGTCTAAGGCGCTGAACGAAGGGACGTTGAGGCAGGTGAAGGCGGCCGTGGAAGCCCGCAAGGCGACCTTCACCGAGGAGGAAGCGCGCGATCTCACCCGCCGTGCGGTGCAGTTCAAGCGCGAACGAGGCCGCGCGCCGGACATCAACGCCGCCGACGCATGGGAACAGCGTATGGCCCAGGGCGTGGCCGCTTTCGCACGAATGCAAGCGCAGGTCGCCCGTGGTTAATCGGCCCGTCATCCAGCAGACCGACGAGGAGATGCTGGCGGAGCTTGGCGCCCTCGCCGAAATGAAGGCCGTGCACACTCACACGGCCGAAGAAGAGCGGGTGATCGCGGGGTTCGAGGACATCCTGAAGTTCGTCACGACACACGGCCGCCCCCCGCTTCATGGCGAAGACCGCGACATCTTCGAACGGCTTTATGCGGTCCGCCTCGACCGGCTGCGCGAACAGACGCGGTTCCACGATCTGCTGGCTCCGATGGACGAGTATGGGCTGCTCAGGGCGAGCGAAGACGACTCTGCGGCGTTGCAGGACTTGGACGACGACGCACTCCTGGCCGAACTCGGATTGGGCGGCGATGATCCCGACGCCATCACGACGCTTCGGCACGTGGCTCCACGGAATATGATCAATGCGGCAGATGAGGTCGCGAGCCGCTCCCCTTGCCCTGACTTCGCCGACTACAAGCCGCTGTTTGATCAGGTGCGCGAGGATCTGCGCACCGGTGTGCGCCAAGCCCGCAAGTTCGTGCGGGATGCCTCGATCAAGCAAGGTGAATTTTTCATCTTGGGTGGCCAACTCGCCTATGTCGCCTTCGTCCCGGACGAAATGGACACCGAGCACGGCCACCGAAATGGACGGCTGCGCGTCATCTTCGACAACGCCACGCAAAGCGAAACCCTGCTCAGATCCTTCCAGCGTGCGCTTTATAAGCCCGAGCTAGACGGCCGGCGTATCTCAGACCCAGAACTGGGCCCACTGTTCGGTTCCGAACCGGAAGACGGCGATGTCGAGAGCGGCACGATCTACGTGCTGCGGAGCCGTTCCGACCACCCGTTCATCGCCGCACATCGGGACGTCATCCACAAGATCGGCGTCACCGGAGGGCGGGTCGAGACCAGACTCGCCGGCGCGGCATCCGATCCGACCTACCTGATGGCACCCGTCGATGTGGTCGCGACCTACAAACTTTCAGGGATCGACCGGAGGCGTCTCGAAGCGATTTTCCATCGCGTCTTCGCTACCTCGCGACTGGACCTTGCGATACCTGACCGCTTCGGCGGTTCAGCGCGTCCAAGAGAGTGGTTTCTCGCCCCTCTTCCAGTGATTGATGAGGTCGTCACCCGAATCCGAGACGGCTCGATCACCGATCTGACCTACGAGCCGGCAACCGCTTCACTGGTTAAGTCCGGCTGAACCCATCTCGTTATGCGGACAACGGGGCAGAGGCTTAGCGGGACTGCATGGGGTAAGTCCGTTCCATCCGCACTGCCGACCTTCGCCCGACCAAAGCGGGCACTTCCAACAGGGGAAGAGAGTCAGCCTAGGCCGATTTACGCGCCAACGGCGCCGTTCCTACTACGCAGCTGCGCGCCCCCTTCCCTACCTTCGGCCGGTGCGATTCCCTGAACTCAGGTCAGGAGAATTGCTGATGTCCACCGACGTCTCCGCTGCACCGATCGCGTCAACGCAGCGCTACCGGCGGACAGTCCGCCGCGCTGAGCTTCGCCGTATCGTGCCGTTGGCCGACACGACCATCTACGAACTGGAGCAACGCGGGGAATTCCCGCGTCGATTCAATCTGACGCCCCGGTGCGTCGTCTGGGACCTGGCGGAGGTGGAAGCGTGGATCGATGAGAGGCGGCGGGCATCAGACGCGTCCCTCGTCGCTAGGTCGCCCTGTCCTGACGTTCGCCAGCGGCGCGCGCGGCCGGTTAGACAGTAGCTTCTAGCGGGCCCAGCTCCATACTCGGCGGATAAAGCGTCGGCGCGCGCTTCCGGCCATCAACCCAGGCGTCGACCATGTGTGCCCACTCTTGAAGCATGTGCCGCCGCTGCGGCTCGTATTCGGCCTTGTTGTAGACGCCGCGAGA
The DNA here is from genome assembly GCF_030693805.1 of Phenylobacterium sp. Taxonomy (GTDB): domain Bacteria; phylum Pseudomonadota; class Alphaproteobacteria; order Caulobacterales; family Caulobacteraceae; genus Phenylobacterium. The sequence goes on along the minus strand of NZ_JAUXZW010000301.1, from coordinate 4,450 downwards.
CGAGCGGCTGTCCTCGTGAGCCAACGCCTTCTCGATCCAGTCCCGGTTGAAGCCGAGTTCGTTCAGCAAGGTCGAGCCGGTCCGCCGCAGGTCATGAACCGTGAAGGGCTCGAGCGGCAGCCCTTCCTTCTTCGCGCGTTCCGCGACCGCCGTCGTGATGCGGTTGAAGGTAGCCCGCGACATTGGTGCGTCGGCGTCATACCGAGACGGAAGCAGAAACCGCGAATTTCCAGCGCAGGTCTTAAGCGCGATGAGGATGTCGAGGGACTGCTCCGACAGATACACGTTATGGGCCTTCGAGCGCTTCATCCGCTCCTTGGGAATGGACCAGACCGAGTTCTCGAAATCGACCTCGTCCCAGGTGGCGTCCTGCAGCTCGCTCTTCCGAACCATAGTGAGCAGGATCAGCTTCAGTCCCAGCCGGATGGTGGGCAGCGTCGGCACATGCTCCAGCTGCTTGAGCATGATCCTGATCTCGGTCGGTGAGAGGGCGCGGTCCTTCGCCACGAAGGTTGCGATCGAGGCCGGCCCGACTTCGTCAGCCGGATTACGGATCTTCTCACCATGGAGGATCGCGAAGCCGTAGATCTGCTTGAGGATGTCCCGGACGTGAATCGCCGTTGCCGGGGCACCGCGCCCTTTGATCTTGGCGCACAGTGCTCGCAGGTCGTCCGGCGTGATCTCCGACAAGAGGCGATTGCGAAAGGCCGGAAGCAGATCGCGTTCGAAGATCGAGCGCCGCATCGCCCTCGTGCTGTCCGCCATGGGCGCCTCCTTGAACCAGCGCTCCCCGAACTCGCCGAAGCTCTTCGCCTCCAGAACCCGTCGCTTCTCGCGTTGTTTCTCCTGCGCCGGCGAGAGCCCGTCTGCGACGGCTCGCCGGGCGTCCAGGCACTTCTCGCGCGCTCGCGCCAGAGACAAACCTGACGGGCCGTACTTGCCGATCGTCAGCGTCTCGCGCCGGCCATTCAGACGGTAGTCGTACCGGAAGGTGATCGACCCTGATGTGGTGACGTGGACGTACATGCCGTCGCGGTCAGCGACCTTATACGCCTTCTCCTTGGGCTTGAGGTTCTTGAGCGCTGTGTCGGTAAGCACGGTAGGCTCCAGAGAATACCGTCACCCCTCTTGGAGCGACTCCGGTCACCGGTTTTCCGTTGTATTTCCGAGACTTCCCGTCTCAGAAATACCGTCACGCGGTGGTTTCCAGATGACGGTATCGCTGGTGCACCAAGCGGGCAAGCGTCGGGGGCGCCGTCATGGCTACCGCCAGAACGAACCGCTGCTCCCCGATAGATGCCGATAGATTCGGACAACAATCACGTTTTTGTTCAATCACTTACGTGAGCTTGTCGGGCTCCTACGATAGTCCCTGAAGGCTATCGGATCATTCCCACTCGATAGTGCCCGGCGGCTTCGAGGTCACATCATAGACTACGCGATTGATACCTTTGACTTCATTGATGATCCTGGTCGCGGCGCGGCCCAGGACCTCCCACGGGAACTCGAAGAAGTCGGCGGTCATGCCGTCTGTCGAGGTCACGGCCCGCAGGGCGCAGACCTCGTCATAGGTTCGCGCATCGCCCATCACGCCGACGGTTCGCACCGGCAACAACACGGCGAACGCCTGCCAGATCGCGTTGTAGAGGCCGGCCTTGCGAATCTCGTCGAGGAACACCGCGTCCGCTTTCTGCAGCACGGCCACCTTCTCGGCCGTCACTTCGCCGGGAATGCGGATGCCCAGGCCCGGCCCCGGGAACGGATGGCGGCCGACGAACGCCGGCGGCAGGCCGAGCTCGACGCCCAGCACGCGAACCTCGTCCTTGAACAGCTCGCGCAGCGGCTCGACCAGCTTCAGCTTCATATAGTCCGGCAGGCCGCCGACGTTGTGGTGGCTCTTGATCACCGCCGAGGGGCCGCCCTTGGCCGACACGCTTTCGATCACGTCGGGATAGAGGGTGCCCTGAGCCAGGAAATCCGCCCCGTCGATCTTCGCCGCCTCGCGATCGAACACCTCGACAAAGACCCGTCCGATGGTCTTGCGCTTGGCTTCAGGGTCGCTCACTCCCTTGAGTTCGCCGAGGAATTCCTTCGACGCGTCAACGTGGATCAGCGGGATGTTGTAGTGATTGCGGAACAGCGAAACGACCTGCTCGCCCTCGTCCAGCCGCAGCAGGCCGGTGTCGACGAACACGCAGGTCAGCTGATCGCCGATCGCCTCGTGTAGCAGCACCGCGGCCACGGAAGAGTCCACGCCGCCGGACAGGCCGCAGATGACCTTGCCGCCGCCCACCTGGGCGCGTATGCGGGCCACCGCCTCGGCGCGGAACGCGGCCATGGTCCAGTCACCCGACAGTCCGGCGATGCGGTGGGTGAAGTTGCGCAGGATAAGCGCGCCGCGCGGCGTATGCGCCACCTCGGGGTGGAACTGCACGCCATAGAACCGGCGGCCCTCATCGGCGATGGCGGCGAACGGCGAGCCTTCGGACACGGCGATGGTCTCGAAGCCGGGCGGCAGGGCGGTGACCTTGTCGCCGTGGCTCATCCACACCGTCTCGCGATGACCCTGGGCGCCCAGGCCTTCGAACAGCGGGCTGTCGCGCACGATCTCGATCTCGGCGCGGCCGAACTCGCGGGTTTGGCCGGGCTCCACAGCGCCGCCCAGCTCCGCACACATGGTCTGTTCGCCGTAACAGACCCCCAGCACGGGCACGCCCAGCTCGAACAGCCGCTTCGACGCCGCCGGACTTTCGGCCTCATGCACGCTGGAGGGTCCGCCCGAGAGGATCACCGCCCTCGGGCGCATGCCGTCCAGCGCCGCCTCGACGCGGTCATAGGGGTGGATCTCGCAGTAGATGCCGCTCTCGCGCACCCGACGTGCGATCAGCTGGGTCACCTGGCTGCCGAAGTCGACGATCAGGACGGGCTCATGGGTGGATTCGGTCATGGGCTCCTTGCGGTCAGGCTTTGGGGTCGGAGGCGCGCTCCAGCACCGCGACGAAGAAGCCGTCGGTGGCCGAAGTCCGGGGCGAAAGTCGAAGATAGCCTTGCGGCGTCAGATATTGCGTCAGCGCCGGATCGGCGCTGGCCGGTCGCGCGCGATACGCGCCGTTGCGCGCCAGGAACGCCGCCACGCGGTCCTCGTTCTCCTGCGGAAGCACCGAGCAGGTCACATAGATCAGGCGCCCGCCGGCCTTGGCGAAGGTCGCGCCCATGTCGAGCACTGCGTCCTGATCGGCCATGCGGCGCGCCAGCGTCTCCTCGCTCAGCCGCCACTTGGTGTCGGGATGACGTCGCCACGAGCCCGAACCGCTGCAAGGGGCGTCGATGAACACCACCTCCATGCGGCCCTCGAGGCCAGCCAGGGGATCGGGGTTCACCGGCGAGCGGATCTGCAGGTTGCGCACCCCGGCGCGGTCGGCGCGACGGATGGTGTCGGCCAGCCGGCGGGCCTCGGAGTCGTAGGCGTAGATCTGGCCGGTGTTGGCCATGGCCGCGGCGAGCGCCAGCGTCTTGCCGCCGCCGCCGGCGCACAGGTCCAGCACCTGCTTGCCCTTGATCTCGCCGGCCACGGATGCGGCGATCTGCGAACCCAGATCCTGCACCTCGAACCAGCCCTTGGAGAAGGCGGGAATCGTTTCCACAGAACCTGCCCGCTCTGCCGGATCAGGCGCGGCGATGCGCAGCGCCGTGGGCAGCATCTCCACCGTCTCGGCGTGCAGCGGGGTCAGCGCCTTCAGCGCGCGCACCGGATCGGTCTTCAGCGTATTGATCCGCAGATCCACCGGCGCGCGTTCGGCGAGCGCTGCGCCCTCCTCGGCCCGCGCCTCGCCGAAGGCGCGCTCGAAGCTCGCGTCCAGCCAGTCCGGGTAGTCGCCGCGCACGGCGGGCGACGCCTCGCTCAATGAACGTGGGGTCTCCAGCGCCGCAAGCTCCTCGAGGCTCAGCGCGCCAGGTCCGTGCTCGCCTTCACAGGCGGCGGCGATGCGGTCCAGGGGCCATCCCCAGTCGAAGTGCAGCGCGGCCAGCGCGCCGGCGCGCGGGGCAGCCTCGCCCATCCGCCAACCCAACGAACGGCGGCGGCGAAGAACGTCCAGCACCAGGCCGGATATCCACGCGCGGTCCTTTGAACCGGCGAAGCGCGAAGCCTCGCCCCAACCCTTCAACGCCAGGCGCGCAGGGCGGTGACGTGTTTCGATGTCGGTCAGGATCTCGATGCTTGCGGCGATGCGCCCGCCGTCACGCAATGGCCGGCCTCACAGGAAGATCGCCGCGGTGACCATCAACAGCCCGACCATGCTGACGCCCCAGACCATTGAGCGAACGATCGGCACGCCGGCGGCGTACAGCGGCACGTAAACAGCGCGGCCCGCCACGTAGAGCCCAGCGCCCCACAGCGTCGTACCGCCCAGCTTGCCCGCGAGATAAGCTGCGAGCAGCGCCGCGGCGA
>NZ_JAUXZW010000292.1 GCF_030693805.1 Phenylobacterium sp. | reverse complement strand
GGAGTCCTCAGTGCGCGTCTTGCATCAGGGACCGCAGTCAACATAGTTGATTGCAACGATGTCCGTTTGTAGACACGCCATCCGTATCCTCCTGCTCAGTTACAAGGGTGGTGTGATCGCCCTGCTGCTGTGTTGAACATGGGTTCCGCCATGATTGGTTCTCGATCCATGGTGGTCGGATTCCTATTGCGTCATGGCAGGAAGTCCTTGTAGACAACATGAAGACGGCGGTCGACAAGGTCAAGAAGGGCAAGGGCCGGGTGGTCAACGCCCGCTTTGCCGCGATGTGCAGCCACTACCTCTTCGATGCGGACTTCTGCAACGTGGCCTCGGGCTGGGAGAAAGGGGTGGTGGAGAAGAACGTGCAGGACAGCCGCCGGCGGGTGTGGCTTGAGGCACGTGAGCGCAAGTTCACCAACTTTGCCGAACTCAACGCCTGGCTGGCCGAGCGTTGCAAAGCGGTATGGGCGGACACGCCCCACCCGGAGCACCGAGAACTGAGCATCGCCGATGTGCTGCAGGCCGAGCGCGAGCACCTCATGGGCATGCCCGAACCGTTTGATGGCTACGTGGAGCGACCGGCAAGGGTGAGCAGCACCTGCCTGGTAACAGTGGCGCGCAACCGCTACTCGGTGCCCTGTGAATGGGCCGGGCACATGGTGAGCACCCGGCTGTATCCGACCCGGGTGGACGTGGTGGCCGGTGACGCCCTGATGGCCAGCCACGAGCGGGTGCTCAACCGGGGGCAGACGGTGTTCGACTGGCAGCACTACATCGAGCTGGTGCAGCGCAAGCCCGGCGCGTTGAGAAACGGCGCACCATTTGCCGACCTGCCACGGCCACTGGCGCAGCTGCGCCACGCTCTCATGCGACATGCGGGCGGCGACCGGGTGCTCTCCGAGGTGCTGGCACTGGTGCCCACGGCCGGGCTGGACGCGCTGCTGGTGGCGGTGGAGTTGGTGCTGGAGCACGCCACGCCCAGCGGACACATCAGCGTGGAGCATGTGCGCAACGTGCTGGCGCGGCTGAGCGACCCGCAGCGCCCACCACCAGCGGACACCGTCTTGGCCCTGCGCGAGGC
>NZ_JAUXZW010000280.1 GCF_030693805.1 Phenylobacterium sp. | reverse complement strand
GCATGAATGTGATAGAAGATTTTCTTGATGAGCTTGAGCGCGATCTCAGGGAAACAGAAGAAAAAGAAATACCTGCCCACGTAGTCGGCGAAAAGATCATGGCCAAACTTCATGAAATTGATGCTGTGGCATACGTCAGGTTCGCTTCGGTTTACAGGGAATTCAAGGATGTTAATGATTTTGTTTCGGAATTGAAGAAATTGTTAACAAAGTGAAACAACCGGCAAAAGCCGGTAGTTTCAGGGGCCGAGGATTCGAGGATTCCAGGGTCCAAGTGAAAAGCATTTCTTCCATCACTTGACCACCTGAACCCTTGAACCCTTTTCCGGCAAAACTCGAACTGAGGTTTTTGCCTAAAAGCTGGGGTTTTTCTCCTGATTCCCGAATGGGACAATTATAGTGATTGTTTAATAATTATGGATGACACATTCTTCATGAAGATGGCGCTTGATCTTGCCGAGAAAGGCCGGGGGCTTACTTCCCCAAACCCCATGGTCGGCGCAGTTGTTGTTAAAGACGGCAGAATTGCCGGGAAAGGGTATCATGAAGCGGCAGGAAAACCTCATGCTGAGGTGAATGCCATTGATGACGCAAAAGCCTGCGGAAGCGGAGCCACTCTTTACGTTACGCTTGAACCGTGCAACCATTTCGGGAAAACGCCTCCCTGCACTGAAAAAATTCTTGCTTCGGGCATAAAAAGGGTTATAGCGGCAGCGGGAGATCCCAATCCTGATGTAAAAGGAGGCGGCGCAGAGTTTTTAAGAAGTAAGGGCGTGGAAGTAATTGTTGGAATTTGTGAAAAAGAGGCAAAAAAACAGAACGAAGTTTTTTTTAAATATATCAAAACAAAGCGTCCGTTTGTAACCGTTAAATGCGCTTCGACACTGGACGGGAAAATTGCAACCAGAACCGGAGATTCCAAATGGGTTACAGGCGAAGAATCGAGGCAATTCGTTCACCGGCTGAGGCATTTCTCTGATGCAATTATGGTTGGAATTGATACGGTAAAAAAGGATGATCCAAAACTTACAACCCGGCTTGACGGAATAAAGGGCCGGAATCCGGTAAGAATAATTCTCGATTCAAGGCTTTCAATTTCTGAAGATGCGATTGTATTGCAGCGGAATCCCGGTTCTGATACAATTATAATAGTAACCGATTCGGCGCTTGATGCGGTCCTGTTACGGAAAAAAGCAAAATTTGAAGAGAAAGGCATCAAGATTATTGAGTCTCCGACCAAGGGCAACCTGATAGATCTCGATTTTCTTATGGGAAGACTCGGCTCAATCGGGATTACGAGC
>NZ_JAUXZW010000276.1 GCF_030693805.1 Phenylobacterium sp. | reverse complement strand
ACCTCGGGCGGCAGCTTGATCGGATAGTCGCGACCGCGCTCATAGGACCAGAAGGTGCTGACCGTGCAGCGCCAGAACGGCTGCAGGCGCTGTTCGCGGTAGGCGACGACGAACTCTTCGTCGCGGGGCTTGGCGAGCAGGCCGGCGACGCGGGACAGGGCGCCGAACGCCTCGACGCGCTTGGCCCAGGCGCGGCCCACCGCCTCTTCCTGCGAAATGCGCGGCGCGAACCGGAACATCCGCTCTTCAGCCAGTTCGACCTGCATCGCCGCGCTCCACCCAGGGATCCGCGGCGATGATAAGCCGGTTAGAGGATGTAGCGCGACAGGTCGCTGTTTCCGGCCAGCTCGTCGATGCGCTTACCGACGTAGGCGGCGTCGACGGTGACGGTTTCGCCGGAGCGGTCGGCGGCGGCGAAGCTCAGCTCCTCCAGCACCTTTTCCATGATCGTCTGCAGGCGCCGCGCGCCGATGTTCTCGACCTGGCCGTTCACCGTCACCGCGGCGTCGGCGACCGCATCGATGCCGTCCTCGGTGAACACCAGGGTGACGCCCTCGGTGGCCAGCAACGCCTGGTGCTGGCGGATCAGGTTGGCCTCGGGCTCGGTGAGGATGCGGCGCAGGTCGTCGCGGGTCAGGGCCTTCAGCTCGACGCGGATCGGCAGGCGGCCCTGCAGCTCGGGCAGCAGGTCCGAGGGCTTGGAGACGTGGAAGGCGCCAGAGGCGATGAACAGGATGTGGTCGGTCTTCACCGGGCCATGCTTGGTCGCGACCGTGGTCCCCTCGATCAGCGGCAGCAGGTCGCGCTGCACGCCCTCGCGGCTGACGTCGGCGCCGGCGCGGTCGGAACGGCTGGCCACCTTGTCGATCTCGTCCAGGAAGACGATGCCGTGGTTCTCGGCGAGGTCCAGGGCCTCCTGGGTCAGGGCATCCTGGTCGACCAGCTTGTCGCTCTCCTCGGCGATCAGCGGGGCCCAGGCGCCGGCGACGGTGGTCTTGTGGGTCTTGGTGCGGCCGCCGAACGCCTTGCCCATCATCTCCGACAGGTTCAGCACGCCCATGCCGCCGGGCTGTCCGGGGACCTCGAAGCCGCCCATGGCGCTGGTGTCGGCGAGCGTCAATTCCACCGCCTTGTCGTCCAGCTCGCCGGCGCGGAGCTTCTTGCGGAAGGACTCGCGCGCCGCGGTGGAGCCGGGACCGGTGAGGGCGTCGAGGATACGTTCCTCGGCCGCGGCCTCGGCGCGGGCGCGCACGCCGGCGCGGCGCTTGTCGCGAACCATGGCGAGCGCGCTTTCCACCAGGTCGCGGACAATCTGGTCGACGTCGCGGCCGACGTAGCCGACCTCGGTGAACTTGGTGGCCTCGACCTTGAGGAACGGCGCCTGGGCGAGCTTGGCGAGGCGCCGGGCGATCTCGGTCTTGACGACGCCGGTGGGGCCGATGAGCAGGATGTTCTTCGGCGTCACCTCGTCGCGCAGGTCATCGGGCACGCGCCGGCGGCGCCAGCGGTTGCGCAGGGCGACAGCGACGGCGCGCTTGGCCGCCTGGTGGCCGACGATAAAACGGTCGAGCTCGGAGACGATCTCGCGTGGGGAAAACTCGGTCATTTCAGGGGTCGATTCCGGGTCGGTGGTTCCGCCGCGCTAGAGCGCTTCCACGGTCAGGTCGCGGTTGGTGTAGACGCAGATGTCGGCGGCGATCTTCATCGACTTGCGCGCGATCGCCTCGGCATCGAGCCCGTCCATGTCGATCAGCGCGCGCGCGGCCG
>NZ_JAUXZW010000272.1 GCF_030693805.1 Phenylobacterium sp. | reverse complement strand
CTTCTCGGCGGCTTCCTTGAGGCGCTGCAGCGCGAGAGGATCCTTCTTCAGGTCGATGCCCTGTTCCTTCTGGAACTCGGACGCGATGTAGTCGATGACCCGCATGTCGAAGTCTTCGCCACCCAGGAACGTGTCGCCGTTGGTCGACTTCACCTCGAAGACGCCATCGCCGATCTCTAGGATCGAGACGTCGAAGGTGCCGCCGCCGAGGTCGTAGACGGCGATCTTCTTGCCGTCGTTCTTGTCCAGGCCGTAGGCGAGCGCGGCCGCGGTCGGCTCGTTGATGATCCGCAGGACTTCGAGGCCGGCGATCTTGCCGGCGTCCTTGGTCGCCTGACGCTGGGCGTCGTTGAAGTAGGCCGGGACGGTGATGACCGCCTTCTCGACCTTTTCACCGAGGTGCTGCTCGGCGGCTTCCTTCATCTTCTGCAGGATGAAGGCCGAGACCTGCTGCGGGGAATAGTCCTTCCCATGGGCGCGAACCCAGGCGTCGCCCGTGGGACCCTTGACGATCTCGTAGGGCACCATGCCCTTGTCCTTCTCGACCATGGGGTCGGAAGCGTTGCGGCCGATCAGCCGCTTGATCGCAAACAGGGTGTTCGAGGGATTGGTGACCGCCTGGCGCTTCGCCGGCTGGCCTACCAGTCGCTCCCCGTCGTCGAGGAAGGCGACCACCGAAGGCGTGGTGCGCGCGCCTTCAGCGTTCTCGATCACCTTGGGCTGTTTGCCGTCCATGATGGCCACGCACGAATTGGTGGTGCCGAGGTCGATGCCGATGATCTTGCTCATGTGAGAGTCTTGCTCGCTCCTGATTGGCGGACGTCGTGGCGGGCCTTCGTATGAAGCGCCCGACTGGCCGGCGTCCCCGGTTCGCTAAGGTCTCAGCAGGCTCACGTCCAGTGAACCAGCGTCGTTTCGCGATATGGGGAAAATTGCCGGCCCTGCAAGAGCGAACCGCAGCGAAGGGGCCTGCGGGCCTTGCGTCAAACGCGCCGCCAGGCGGCTTGGGCGGCCGCATAGTCGGTGGCGGCGAAGGGCGTATGCGCGCCGCGGCTGGCCAGGAAGGCATGCTCGACCACCATCGCCTGCTGCTCGATGTTGAGGTGCGTGAACGCAGCCCCGCCGGCCAGGTCGTAGGCGTAGGCCGCCGCGTCGTCGCCGCTGCGAAGCTTGGCCATCAGCAGGTTGATCCCGTTCTGCGCCTGCCAGACGTGGGTCAGCTCGTGGACGAACACGCCCTGCAGGCGCACCGGCACGCCCTGCGCGCCGAAATCCAGCAGCGCCGCGCGGGCTGGCCAGACAATCAGCGACGGCCCGGCGACGAACGCCCGGCTCCATCCGGGAATCGCAAACAGCCTCACGCGGGAGGCGTTCAGGCCGGCGCCGAACATCTCGGCGCCCAGCGCCTGCTCGGCCGCCGTCAGGCGGCGCAGCCGGGCAGGTCGCATCAGGCGGGCAGGGATCGCCGCGATTTCGCTCATGGCGCGATAGTGGCGCGTCGATGAGCAGGCCGAAAGCTCATCGAGCCGCTCTATCGAACGCATAAAAGCAATCGATTGGATTGCGCATCGCGTTGGGGTCTAAGGTCATCGTTCGGATTCACGGCTCGAACGGGAGGACAGCCATGACGCTTGCAACCAGCAAGACCCTCGACAACCTCAAGGCGGCGTTCGCCGGCGAGAGCCAGGCCAACCGCCGTTACCTGTATTTCGCGCAGAAGGCCGACGTGGAAGGCTACAACGACGTCGCCTCGGTGTTCCGCTCCACCGCCGAAGGTGAGACCGGCCACGCCCACGGCCACCTCGAATTCATGGAGGCCGTCGGCGACCCCGCCACCGGCCTGCCGATCGGCGGCACCGACAACAACCTGAAGGCCGCCATCGCCGGCGAGACCCACGAGTACACCGACATGTACCCGGGCATGGCGCGCACCGCCCGCGACGAGGGCTTCGAAGAGATCGCCGACTGGTTCGAGACCCTGGCGAAGGCTGAAAAGTCGCACGCCGGGCGCTTCCAGCGCGCCCTCGACGCGCTCGACTAAGGCCAAGCCCATGGCCGACACGCCGAAGGAGGCTGCCCGCGAGGGCAGCCTCGATGCGCCCCTGCGCCATCCGATCGCCTGGCGCGACGAGGCCTATTACGACCTCGCCGCCGTCGAGAAGGAGATGGAGCGGGTCTTTGACATCTGTCACGGCTGCCGGCGCTGCTTCAATCTTTGCGACAGCTTCCCCAAGCTGTTCGACATGATCGACGAGAGCCCGACCGGCGAACTCGACGGGGTCGACAAGGCTCGGTACGCCGAGGTCGCCGAGAGCTGCACGCTCTGCGACATGTGCTTCCTGACCAAGTGCCCGTACGTGCCGCCGCACGCCTTCGACCTGGATTTCCCCCACCTGATCCTTCGCTATCGCGCCGCCGTGCGCAAAGCCGAGGGCGGCGAGTTCGTGCGCGAGCAGCTGGGCGAGACCGACCGCAACGGCAAGCTGGCCAAGCCGGTCGCCGGCCTCGCCAACTGGGCGACCAAGCAAGGCAGCCCCCTGCGCGGCTTCATGGAGGCGATCGCCGGCATCGACGCCGAGGCGAAGCTGCCGGTGTTCCATAGCCGCACGGCCACCGACCGGCTGCGCCGCGGGGTCACGGCCGATGCGGCAGGCCCGGCGTTCGGCCAGCGCAAGGCGGCCGTCTACGCCACCTGCTTTTCTGAATACAACGCACCGTCCGTGGCCGAGGCCGCGATGGCGGTGCTGGCTCGCCAAGGCGTCGCGGCCCACCTGGTCTATCCGGAATGCTGCGGCATGCCGCAGATGGAGGCCGGCGACCTGAAGGACGTGGCGGGGCGCGCCGCCCGTGTGGCCAAGGCGTTCCAGCCGGCGCTCGACGACGGCTGCGACGTGGTCGCGCTGACCGCGTCCTGCGCGCTGATGCTGAAGTTCGAATGGCCGCTGCTGCTGCCTGAGAACGCGGATGTTCAGCGGCTCGCCAAAGCAGTCCGCGACGTCTCGGAATATGTGGTCGAGCTCTCCAAGGCGCATGGCCTGGCCGAAGGCCTGGGTCCAGTCGATGGATCGATCACCCTGCATCACGCCTGCCATGAGCGGGCGCAGAACATGGGCGCCAAGTCGGCCGAGATGCTGCGGATGATCCCCGGGGCCAAGGTCGACCTGGTGGAGCGCTGCTCCGGCCACGGCGGCACCTTCGGAGTGATGAAGAAGACCCGCGCGTCCGCCGTGAAGACCGGCAAGCCCACCGCGCGGCAGATCGTCCAAAAGGGCGGCGAGACCCTGTGTTCGGACTGCCCGCTGGCCTGCCAGCACCTGGGCGAACTGGTGCAGGCCGAGCTTCCAGCCGGATCGGTCCAGCCCGCACAGGCCCATCCGATCGAGGTGTTCGCCCGCGCCTATGGCCTGGCCTGAGGAACACGCCCATGCCTGTCGACGAACGCCGGATCACCCCGGCCGACCTGCTGCCCGACGCCGAGTTCGCCAAGGTGCGACGTGAGCGCCGCGCGGCGCTGATCCCGCGCAAGCGCAACCGCCGCCTGGAGCTGGGACCGGTCTGCACGCTGCATTTCGAGAGCTACGACACCATGCTCTTCCAGGTGCAGGAGATGCTGCTGATCGAGAAGGGCGGCCCGGCCCAGGTGCCGGACGAGCTCGCCGCCTACAATCCGCTGATTCCGCAAGGCTCGGAGCTCGTCGCTACGACCCTGTTCGAGATCGACGAGCCGGTGCGCAGGGCTGCGATCCTGGGCCGGCTGGGCGGCGTCGAGGACCACTTCTACCTGCAGGTCGGCGATGAGCGGACCTCGGCCGTGCCGGAAGGCGACATCGAGCGCACCCGGGAGGACGGCAAGACCTCGTCGGTGCACTTCCTGCGCTTCGGGCTCAGCCCGACACAGAAGGCGGCGTTCAGCGACCCGGCGACGCCTGCGCTGATCGGTTGCGATCATCCGGGCTACGCGCACATGACGCTGCTCAGCGCCGAGATGCGCGCCGATCTCGCCAGCGACTTCAGCTGAACGAGCCTATATCGAGCGGATGAGCCTGGCCGACGATCACGGTTTCCGCCTGTGGCCCGCACGGCTGTCGCCGGACGAGCAGCGCTCGCTGGTCGACGAGGTGTTCGCGCTGGCCGCTGCGGCGCCGTTCTACCGACCGATGACGCCAGGCGGCAAGCCGATGAGCGTGGAGATGACCAACTTCGGCGACCTGGGTTGGGTCACCGACCTCGACGGCTATCGCTATCAGTCCACCCATCCGGTGACCGGCGCGGCGTGGCCGGCCATGCCGCAGATCCTGAGGAGCCTGTGGGACGAGCTGGCGCAGGCCGCCGCCCCGCCGGACGCCTGCCTGGTGAACCTGTATCGCGGCGATGCGCGGATGGGCCTGCACCAGGACCGCGACGAGGTGGACTTCGCCTTTCCCGTCCTGTCGGTGTCGCTGGGCGACACGGCGGTGTTCCGCCTGGGTGGCGGAAAGCGGAACGATCCGACGCGCTCGCTGCGGTTGTCGTCTGGCGATGTGATGGTCCTGGCCGGCGCGGCGCGGCTCGCACACCACGGCGTGGACCGCATCCTGCCCGGTTCCTCGCGCCTCGTTCCCGGCGGCGGGAGGATCAACCTGACGCTGCGTCGCGCGCTTTGACTCCCGCGCCGCGAGGGCTCAGAATTTTTCGCTGACGCGCCAGACAAAACCATCGTGAAGACCTGGGAGTCCCACATGCCGACGCTTACTCGCCCGGAGGGAACCAGGCCGCAGGACCTGAACCTGTCACGCCGCGGGCTCGCGGGTGCGGTGTTCGGCGGCTACGCGGTCTACGCCCTGTCCGCCGACGCCCAGCCGATCACCACCGACGCCGTGGGCCTGGTCACCGAGACGGTGCAGTTCCCGGTGGAGGATCGCTTCATCCCGGCGTTCCTGGCGCGGCCCGACGCGCGCGGCCGGTTCCCGACGGTGATCGTGATCTCCGAGGTGTTCGGCGTGCACGAGTACATCCGCGACGTCTGCCGCCGGTTGGCCAAGCTGGGGTATGTGGCCCTCGCGCCTGATTTCTTCGTCCGCGCCGGCGACCCATCGGGCATCAGCGACTTCAACGAGATCCGCCGCATCGTCTCGCAATCGTCGGAGGCGCAGGTGAACGGCGATCTGCGCGGGGCGCTGGCCTACCTCAAAGGGCAACGCTTCTCCGACAGCCGCAAGCTGGCGATCTGCGGCTTCTGCTGGGGCGGCGCGGTGGCGTGGCTGGCCTGCGAGCAGATGAGCGAATTCAAGGCCGGCGCCGCGTGGTACGGTCGGCTGACCCCGCCGAAGCCGGGCGACTTCCTGGGCGAGCCTGACCGCAACTGGCCGCTGCAGCGCGCCGCCGCGCTGAAGGCCCCGGTGCTCGGGCTCTATGGCGGCAAGGACCAGGGGATACCGCTGTCCGACGTCGAGCTGATGCGCCAGGCCCTGGCGGCGTCCGGCAAGTCGAGGTCGGAGCTGGTGGTGTTCCCGAACGCCCAGCATGGGTTCCATGCCGACTACCGGGCAAGCTATGACGCGGCGGCGGCGGCTGACGGTTGGGCGCGGATGCTCGCCCATTTCGCGCGCAACGGCGTTGCGCCAAAGGCCTACAAGCCGGGCTGAACCCTTAGAACGGCGGGTCTTCGGCCGGCGGCGGGGTGACCGCATCCAGCAGGTCGCCCACCTTGTCAGCCGGCGCGGCCACAGGCTCGGCGGCTCTGGCGGCGCGTTCCGCGGCGGCCTTGGCCTGGGCGAGCTGCAGCTTGGCGGCTTCGGCCTCGGCCTTGGCCTTTTCCACCTCGGGATCCGGCTCGGGCGGCGGCGGCGG
>NZ_JAUXZW010000265.1 GCF_030693805.1 Phenylobacterium sp. | reverse complement strand
GTACTCTACGTCGCCGAGAACGCGGACCTGGGTTGGCGACAGGTGGTGGCGCGCCAGGTCGACAGGCTGTTCCGCGTGGCGCGCGGCGGTCGCGCGCCGCCCCAGTCCGTGGCCGCGACCAGCACCCAGGCCCGCCCGCTCCAGGCCCAGCAGCTTGTCGACCTGATCCTGCTGCACCCGCGCGACGCAGACCACGCGAGCGGCTCTGAGGCGTGGCAGGACGCGGTGCAGCCGGCGCGCATCTTCCACCTGCGCCGCGGCGTGGCGGGCGACGTGCGCCGTCTGGCCCGCGTGATCACTGGCCGCTCGGTGGGACTTGTGCTGTCAGGCGGTGGAGCCCGCGCCTACGCCCACGTGGGCGCGGTCCGCGCCCTGCGCGAACGCGGCGTGCCGATCGATTTCGTCTGCGGCGCCTCGATGGGCGCGATCGTCGGCGCCGGCGTCGCCATGGGCTGGAGCAACGAGGAACTCACCCGCCGCATCCGTGAGGCGTTCGTCGACACCAGTCCCGTGGACGACATCGCGTTGCCGCTGCTGGCCATGACCCAGGGCCGCAAGGTGCGCGAACGGCTGGCCTGGCACTTCGGCGACACCCGCATCGCCGACCTGTGGATCCCATTCTTCTGCGTATCGTCGAACCTGACCACGGGCGCCTATCACATGCATCGGCGCGGGCTGTTGCGCGACGCCCTGCGCGCGACGGTGGCCCTGCCCGGCATTCTGCCGCCGTCCACCGACGGGACAGACGTCCTGGTCGACGGCGCGGTCCTGAAGAACTTCCCGGCCGACCTGATGCGCGCCGCCCACAACGGGCCGGTGATCGGCGTCGACGTCACTCGCGGGCGCAGCATCACCGCCGCCGATGTCGCGCGCCCCGAATCGGTCTGGCGCTGGCTGGCATCCGGCCAGTGGCGGCGCGGCCCGCCGATCGTCTCGCTGCTGATGCGCGCGGCCACGGTCTCCACCGGCCGCGACCTGGCGGCGTCGCGCGAGGCCACCGATCTCCTGGTGACGCCCGACCTGGGCGATGTCGAGATTCGCGACTGGTCGGCGTTCGAGCCGGCGGAACAGGCCGGCTACGCGGCGACGATAGCGGCGCTCGACCTGCTGCACGCGCCGGTCACGGAACTCCGCCGCCGGCCTAAAATCCAGGCGCCCGCGGCGATCGCGACCTAGGCGTCAAGGCCACGTTTGCGACTCTGTGAAATCAGAGCCATATTGAAGGTCCTATCCACTTAGCGAAAGGAGGTGATCCAGTGTCTCATTGTTTTAACCGTAGCTCGGAAACCGTGACCTGGACCTCCGTCAACGAGGTTCGCGCCTAAGCCACCGGTACGGCGAAAGGTCGCGGCCGCGCTTGCGGTCCGACAATGGAAAGCCCGCCCCCGACAACGGGGCGGGCTTTCGCATTTCTGGCGCATCGTCGCGCGCAAGCCAACCCTACGGAGATTTACTCTATCCATTCACGGCGTCAGCTGTTCGCGCGGTCAAACGCTGCGCTCTTCGACGCCAGCTTCAGGACTCCGCGCTGCTCCCGCGCAACAATTGCACGGCGGGCGGAACACCCGCTGCCGCGCAGGGTTGTAGCGGCATGGCCAGCGCCCTGAAATCCGCCGAGTTCCGCTTGAAGGCCGAAGAAGCGGAGCTGATGGCGCGGACCGTCAGCTTCCGACCCGACCGCGAACGCTATACCGGCGAGGCCCGCGCCTGGCGACTGAAGCAGGCCGCGGCGCTGGAGAGCGAGGCCCGAACGTCCCACTAGCGGTTCAGCAGGCGTTCGTCGTCGCGGGCTTTTGGTTTCGGATAGATCGTGCGTTGTCGCCGCTCAACGCCTCACCTAAGCTTGAGCCAACAGGAGGCTCACGCATGGGCGAACCTTCCGCTGCGCGCACGTCGTGGGGTTACTGGCTGGTCGTCGCCATCTCCCTGTTTTGAAATGCTACGGCGCCTACGACTACTGGATGTCCCACACGGCCGGCGACGCCTACTTCAGGACGGTGGGCTTGACGCCCGCCCATATCGCCTACTTCCACGCCATGCCCGCCTGGGTGACCGCCGTCTGGGCGCTCGGCGTCTGGGGCGCGGTGGCCGGATCGGTGCTGCTGCTTCTAAGGTCGCGGTGGGCGTTTGCTGCGTTCGCCGCTTCGCTGGCTGGCCTGCTGGTCAGCCTCGTCTACACCTACGGCCTCAGCAACGGGGCGGAACTGGCGGGCGCGCAGGGCGTGATCATGAATCTCGTCATCACCGCCGGAGCGCTGTTCTTCCTCTGGTTCGCCCGGCGCATGGCCCGCCGGGGCGTGTTGCGCTGAACGCGAGTTCGCACGCGCCGAGGCCTAGACGGCGCCCGCATCTGGTCTCGGCTCGCGGGGTGCATTAGCACTCCACTCCTGCAGCCCGTTCGGCTGATCAGCGCAGGGCCGCTTATGACCAACATCACCCTCCAGGGCCTCACGCCGGCTCAACTGATGACGCTGGGCGACGCGGCGCTGAAAGCCGGCGACCTGGCCATCGCGCGGGGCTTCTACAAGAACCTGATGCGCATCGCGCCGTATGCGCCACATGTCCACGCCCGCTATGGACTGACGCTGCGCCCGCACAACCGGGTGTTGCCGATGCTGGAGGCGATGAAGGCGCTGGAGGCCATCCCCAATGCGAGCGTCTACATCGGTGAGGGCATCGCCACCTGGCTGAAGAACCCCGCCTTCGTCTCCGACGCGAAGTTCATGGCGCTAGCTGAGGAGGATCTGGCGATCGCGCCGGCCGGCGTCGTCAACTGGCACTGGAACCTGCAGACCATGCTGTGGGCCGCCCAGCAGGCGAAGCACGTGCCGGGCGACTACGTGGAGCTCGGCGTCTACAAGGGCCACACCACCCAGTTCCTGTCGCGCTATCTCGACTTCGCCGCCTGGGACAAGCGGTGGTGGCTGTACGACACCTTCGAAGGCATTCCGCAGGATCAACTGGATCGCGGCCGCGAGCACCTGACCGCCGCCGCCTATGGCGAAGCCTTCACTTACGAGGAGGTGCGCGACCGGTTCGCCTCATCGCCCAACATCACCGTCGTCAAGGGTCGAGTGCCGGAGGTGTTCGAGGAGACCTGTCCCGACCAGGTCAGCCTGATCCACATCGATCTCAACAACTCTTCCGCCGAGGTCGCGGCGCTCGATGTCCTGTATGACCGACTGTCGCCTGGCGGGATCATCGTCTTCGACGACTTCGGCTGGGCCACCTCCTCCGCCCAGGCCAAGGCCGAGACCGACTGGTTCCAACGTCGGGACCTGGCGCTGTTCCCATTGCCCACGGGTCAGGCCGTGTTCGTCAAGCCGGCGGGCTGAGACGGTGGTCAGGACGTTCGTCACGCGTCATGGTCTGGTGCCGATCTGGGGGGAATTCGACCAGTTCGACCCAATCCGACCGCTGCTGTTCGTCGTGCGCGGCGCCTTCCCCGACGTCGATTCGATGACCCTGCTGCACCGCCAAACGCCCGACGTCGACGTGGCCTTGGCCCACCTGCCCGGCATGCACTCGCCGTTCTTCGACACCTGCACGATCCAGGTGTTCGCCGAGGCGTTCGATGAGATCGTCACGGAATTCGGACGCCGCATCAATGTCGTGTTCGGCTTGTCGACCGGCGCCCTGGCAGCCTTGGCGATGCGCACCGCCGACCGGCTGGTTCTGGTCGAGCCGCCGCTCTCGACGGCCGAGGCCTGGCCGTTGATCGCTCAGTTCCGGGAGTGGGCGCTTGCCGACGCCGACGTCGCGCGCTGGGTCGAGGGGCTGTTTGGCTATTCGCAGACCGATGTGGTGAACCGCGACTACACCGGCCTGTTGGCCGACTCCGCGCCCGGCGTGGTGATCCTCGGCGAAACGCCGCTAGAACCGCCACGCGCCTTCGACAGGATGCCGAGCCTCGTCAGCGCCGCCGATCGCGAGCGGATCGCCGCAGCGCCGCAGCTGACCGAGGTCATCGTTCCGGGCGTCGGTCACAACATCCCAGGTGCTGCGCCCTACGCGCTGTTGGACGAGATCAAGCGCACCCTGGTCGATGTCCAGAGGCGCTGATCGCGCCGTCCTAGTCGCGCCAGCCGTGGGCGATGGCGGCGGACTCCTCGTCCGGACCGAACGGCTCGCCCTGGATCATCGCATTGACAGCCGCCAGGACCGCCGGCGGCGTTTCTGAAGACGCCATTCTGAACTGCGTCGTCGCCGGCTCGTAAGCGACCGCAACCGGCGCCGCCCAGTGCGCGCCCTCGCGGCAGCCGAGACCAGCGAGGTGCTGGGCCGGCGCGGCGAAGGTGCGGCAATAGCGGCCGTCGGCGGTGCGAAAGCTCAGCCCCACGCTGATCGGCCGTCCGTCGGACTCCGCGGCCGCCTGCTCCGACAGCGCCTTGGCGAGCGGCCCGCGCACCATCAACGCCCCGTCGGCGCCGCTGGCGACAAGCCCGCCCTGCGAGGGCGCGGCGTAGTGGGTCAGGAGTCCGCCGCCGACCACGCCCAGCACCAGGGACGCCGCCATCGCCGCCCACCGTGGCGGCGCGTAGCTGCGCCGCACAGGCGGCCTCGACGCCGCGGCGATCAGATGCGCCGGCACGGGTTCGTCCAGCACGCCTGCGAAGGCGCGCAACGCCGCCTCGCGAAGGCTGCGATGCCGCTCAATGTTCAGCGCCAGCGTCGCGTCGGCGGCGATCTCCGCCTCCAGCGCTCGCCGTGCGGCCAGATCCAGTTCGCCATCCACATAGGCGATGACACGGGCGTCCGTCGTCATTGGGGCGTCTCCTGCAATTGGGACATCAACGCGGCGCGGCCGCGGACCAGTCGACTGGTCAGGGTGCCTTCCGGCACCTGAAGGACTTCGGCGGCCTCGCGGTAGGACATGCCCTCGACCAGGACCAGCGCCACCGCCACCCGCTGGTCCTCCGGCAGCCGGCCCATGGCCGCCTCGACGTCGCGCAGCTCCAGCCGCGCATGCATCGCCCCGGACCCGTCCGTGCCGACGTGTTCACGCTCTTCCTCCGGCGCGAAGATGCGTGACTGGCGCACCCTGCCGCGTGTCTCGTCGATCCAGGCGTTCTTCATGATTCGGAACATCCAACTGTCGAGCCTGCTGCCCGGCCGCCATTGGCCGGCGCGCTCAAGGGCGCGTTCCACCGTCAATTGAACGAGATCGTCCGCATCGCTGACATTCGCCGCCAAGGCCCTCGCCAATCGGCGCAGACGCGGCAACAATGCGATGATCTCGCGCTGGAAGTCGGTCAAACACTCGCCTTGAGCTTAAGGATGAAACGACCGGTGCGGCGCGTTTCATCCATCGAGGATCGTCAAGCTTCGGGCGGCGGTTCGCCCAAGCCTGGAAGGGGCGCTTAGAATATGGCCAAAGGCCGAGACGTCCAGACCGGCGCGCTGCGCACGGTTCGCGGTGCGCGCTCGTTTGCCCTGACTCTGGCCTGGGTTCTAGGTCTCTGCGTGGTGGCGCCGACGGGCCAGGCTCAGCCGGCGCGGTCGCCCCCGGGGGTGATTCTAGAGGCGCCGTCTGGCCCTGCCCTCGACCACCGCGGGCTGCGCGCCCAGGACCTGTTTCGCCGCTACGCCCGTGATATCGAGATCGATCGCCGCGGCGAGGCGGTGGTGCGCGGCGAGGTGCTGGCGGTGGGCGCGAGCGCGGAGGCGCTTCGCAAGGCGCGCGCGGCAGGTTTCCGCGTCAAGCGGATCGACAAGCTGCCGGAGATCGACCTGGAGCTGACGGTGCTCGGCGCACCGCTCGGCATGCCTGTCGACGACGCGGTCGACCGTATGCGCGCGCTGGACCCGATCGGTCAGTACGACGTGAACCCGGTCTATCTCGAGAGCGGAGTCGTGGTCGCCGAACAGGCGGCCGGCGCGACCGCGGCCCGGACGCCTGCGCGCACCGCTTCGGCTCGGGCCAGGACCTCACCGACCAAGATCGGCATGATCGACGGCGGCGTCGACGTGCGCCACCGCAGCCTCGCGCGTTCCAAGATCGATCAGCGCAGCTTCGTGCGCGGCGGCGTCATGGTCACCCCGCACGGCACCGCCGTAGCATCCCTGCTGGCCGGCCTGCAGGAGCCGTTCCGCGGCGCTGCTCCCGGCGCGACGCTCTATGTCGCCGACGCCTTCGGCGAGAGCCCGACCGGCGGTTCGGCCGCCATCCTGGTGCGCGCCCTGGCCTGGCTCGCCCTATGCGGCGCCCCGGTGATCAACATCAGCCTGGTCGGACCCGCCAACACGCCGTTGGCGTTGGCCGTCCAGGCGATGGTGCGGCGCGGCTATGTGCTGGTCTCGCCGATCGGTAACGACGGGCCCGCCAGCCGCGCCTACTATCCGGCCGCCTATCCCGGCGTGGTCGCCGTCGCGCCGGTAGACCGACGAAAGCGGCGGCTGGTGGAGTCCAGCCGCTCGAACCACGTGGATTTCACCGCCCCTGGCGCTGACATGGCGGCCGCCGCCCCTCTGGGCGGTTTTCTGTCGGTGCGTGGCTCCTCCTTCGCCTCCCCACTGGTCGCCGGCAGCCTGGCCAAGTCGATGACCGTCCCCGATCCCGCCGCGCGGGCGCGGGCGCTGGACCTGCTGGGCCGCCAGGCCGAGGATCTCGGCGCGCCTGGGATCGACCCGATCTTCGGCCGCGGTCTGGTGGCCTTCAATCTGCGTACCGAGCCGGTCGCCGTGGACACTTCCGGCCGCCGATAGTGGTCGCACGAGCCCCTCCAGAATTTATTGAAATACGCGGGATGGAGCCCCGTATGGCGGTCGTTTGACAGACGAAGGCGCACAGCGCGCGGACGCCAGGAAGGCTGATCAGCCATGCGAAACCGCGCACCGATGCTGGCGTTGAGCGCCGTGGCGCTGCTCGCCGCTTCGCCGGTGTCCGCCAACCTTGTCCAGCCGGCGACTACCGCTCCGGCGGCTTCCTCGCCGCCGGTCGCTGCAGCCTGCGATCTGGGCGAGTCCATTGTGGCGCTCGCCGCCACGACCTTCATCGAAGCGCTCACAGCCGCCGCTGCGACGGTGACGCGACAACAATCCGCGAAAGGGACGACGTCTAGCCCCCGCTAACGTCGTCTCGTGCGCGGTCGCTGGGGCCGGGCCGTCCGATCATGGAGAGGCTCAGAGTATCGAGCGTCGGACGCCCGCCCAGCTGAGGGGCCGCCGGGAAACCGGCGGCCCTTCGCACGTCTGGCGGGCCGCTCAGAACGAGACGCAGGTTTCCTGGGTCAGCAGCAGGACAGAGTCCTGCTTGAACTTGGTCTTGTAGGCGCTGCGCGCAGCTTCGACCTTGGCGCTCACGTCGCCGCGTGACGGCAGCACGATCAGCACGATCTTGGCTGCCTCGCGTATCAGTTTGTTCTCAGATCCGCGCCACTGACCACCGCCTTCGAGGATGGTCAGGCCGTCGGGAAACCGTGGCGTCAGCTCTTCGTCGACGAACTTGGCGAAGGCCTCGTCGGTGACGCCGGGCTGGTCGCCGATGTTGCGGCCGAAGAACATCTGCGCCATGCGCATCGGCTCTTGGCCCACCGGACAGGCCGGCTGCTCCGGCATGTCAACGCTCGCGCAGCCGCCCAGCAAGGCCGACGCCGCGGCCATCGCCCCCCAGATACGCCTCATGCGCCGATCAACTCCCGCCCGATGAGGAAACGCCGGATTTCGTTGGTGCCCGCGCCGATGTCATAGAGCTTGGCGTCGCGCACCAGCCGCTCGACCGGGAAATCCTTGGTGTAGCCGGCGCCGCCCAGGGCCTGAACGGCCTCAAGTGAAACCCTCACCGCGCTTTCTGAAGCCATCAGGATCGCTCCCGCCGCGTCGAAACGAGTGGTGCGACCCGCGTCGCACGCCCTGGCTACGGCATAGACGTAGGCGCGGGCGCTGTTCAATGCGACATACATGTCCGCCACCTTACCCTGCATGAGCTGGAAGGCGCCGATTGGCGTTCCGAACTGCTTTCGCTCGCGGACATAGGGCAGCACCACGTCGAGGCAGGCCTGCATGATCCCCAGCGGCCCGCCGGCGAGGACCGTGCGCTCATAGTCCAGCCCGCTCATCAGCACGCCGACGCCGCCGTTCACCGGCCCCAGCACGTTCTCCTCGGGGATCTCGCAGTCCTCGAACACAAGTTCGGCGGTGTCGGAGCCGCGCATCCCCATCTTGTCCAGCTTCTGGCCGACCGAAAAGCCGGCGAAGCCCTTCTCCACCAGGAAGGCGGTCACCCCGCGGGCGGCGGCGTCAGGCTCTGTCTTGGCGTAAACCACCAGCACGTCGGCGTGCGGCGCGTTGGTGATCCAGAACTTGGTCCCGTTCAGCACCCAGCGGTCGCCGCGCCGCTCGGCGCGCAGGCGCATCGAGACGACGTCTGACCCCGCGCCGGCCTCGCTCATCGCCAGGGAGCCGACATGCTCGCCGCTGATCAGCTCGGGCAGATGGCGCTGCTTCTGGTCGTCAGAACCCCAGCGGCGGATCTGGTTGACGCAAAGGTTGGAGTGCGCGCCGTA
>NZ_JAUXZW010000264.1 GCF_030693805.1 Phenylobacterium sp. | reverse complement strand
TACCCTGGGTGGTCTGGTCAACGGCAGCACCTACTGGTGGGTGGTGCGAGCGGTCAATGGCGGCACGCCCGGCATCTGGAGCAATGTGGCCAGCGCCACACCTTCTGCGGTGCCTGGCACGCCGGTGGTCACCGCCACCGCCGGCGATGGGCAGGTGGACCTGGCGTGGACAAGCCCGGCCGCCAACGGCTCGCCCATCGTGGCCTATGTCGTCAGGTACCGCGCCTTCGGCAGCCTGGGCTGGACCCCGTGGGTGTTTGCCGGCACCGGCAACGCCACCACCATCAGCAGCCTGGTCAATGGGGTGCTGTACGAATTCGAGGTGTCGGCCTTGAACGGCAGCCCCGACGACGTGGGGCTGGGCGCCGGACAAGGTTTTTTTGGCACCACAGCGACCGTGCCTTTCAAACCCCTGGGCCTGGGCTACCCCGTGGCGGTGGAGGCCTTCGTCGGCACGGCCCAGGCCATCAACCCGTCGGTCGTCAACCTCAACGGTGCGCCGACCTATGCCATCGCGCTGGGCGCTTTGCCGCCCGGCATGGCCCTGGACGCGGCCACCGGTGTGATCGCCGGCACGCCCACCGCTGCGGGCGTCTTCGCTGTGAGCGTGCGGCTGGACCAGGCCGGGCCGCTGGCTTCATCGGCCACAGCCAGCACCACCATCACCGTGCTCAACACGCCGCCCAGCCTGCGCCTGATCTACCCCGACCTGCTCAACGTGAGCGTGGGCAGTGGCCCCTACCAGCTGGCGCCCAGCGTGAGCGGCTTCACTGGCCCCATCACCTACAGCGTGGCCGCCGATGTGCTGCCGGCGGGCCTGTCCATCAACGCCAGCACAGGCGTCATCAGCGGCACGCCCAGCACCGCCACCTCGGGCGTGTTCACGCCCACCATCCGCGCCGAGGCGCAGGGCGGGCTGGAGGTGTGGCAAAACGTGCTGGCCCTGGCGATCCTGCCCACCTTGTCCTACCCCGCCACCGCGCCGGTGCTGGGCACGCCCTTCACGCTGGCGCCCGTGGTGCCCCCGGTCACCATCGCGGGCAGCTACGCCATCACGGCCGGCGCCTTGCCGGCCGGCTTGACGCTGGACGCCGCCACCGGCGTGATCGCTGGCACCCCCAGCGCGGCGACGTCGTCGCAAGTCACGGTGCGCTTCACCACCGGGTCTCAGCAGGTGTTTGCCAACGTTTGGCTGGCTGTGCGCAGCTACACCATCGCGCTGAGTTATCCGGCCCTGAGCTTCACCCGGCTGGCGCCCGGCCAGGTGCTGCCCAGCGCCATTGGCGGCGCCAAAGGGCCGCTCACATTCAGTGTGCCGGTGGGCCACCTGCCTGCCGGTCTGTCGATCGACCCCGGCACCGGCGCCATTGTGGGTGTGCCCACCGGGCCGGTGGGCGTGTCGCAGGTGCTGGTGACGGTGTGCGACGGTTTCGCCTCGACCTCGGTGGGCGTGTCGATTGCGGTGCAGGCCGTGCCGGCTTCGGCCATCGGCATACCGACGCTGGGCGAGTGGGGACTGGTCGCTTTGGCTGCGTTGATGGGCTTGGTGGCAGCCGCTTCGCTGCGCCGCCGATCGGCGCCGGCCGCCTGAGGCGGGCC
>NZ_JAUXZW010000262.1 GCF_030693805.1 Phenylobacterium sp. | reverse complement strand
TTCTTGTCGTTGTCACGGTCGACCAGCAACTGCGCCCCGGCGGAGATGGCGCGCGCACGATGGGCGGCCAGCAGCACGAGGTTGAAGCGGTTGGGGACTTTCTCGATGCAGTCTTCGACGGTGACGCGGGCCATGGAGTCCTCGGCTGGGGGATAGAACCGGCTAAAATAGAGGTTTGCGGGCGATTGTGCAACGCCGCAGCCGGCTCAAGCCGGCGTTGCGTCCCGCCCGACGCTCGCCAGGCGCGCGAGCGTGGCGGCCATGGCCCCGGACACCGGATGTCGCCACCCCGGCGCGATCTGCGCCAGCGGGCCCATGACGAACAGCCGCTGGTGGGCGCGCGGATGGGGAATCTGCAAGCCAGGGACCTCGATGACCTCGCGTCCGAAGGCGATCAGATCCAGATCGAGGGTACGCGCCGCGTTCGCCTCGCCCCGTCGCCGCCCGAACCGACGCTCGATCTCAAGCAATTTCGACAGGGTGGCGTGTGCATCCAACGTCGGCTCGACAAGCAGGACGCCGTTGCGATATTCAGGCGCCATATTCACCGCGGGCCAAGCGGCCGAGCGCCACCACGCCGATCGGCGCACGACCGGAAGTCCCGCTTCGCCCATATAGGCCACCGCCGCCTCGAGCAGCGCCTCGCACGACGGATAATCGCCGGCCAGATTGCTTCCCGCGGCGACGATGACCGCCGCGTCCAGGTTCATATCCGAGCCCTCATGTTCGCGCCGCCCTCAAAGGACCGACTATTCTCATGACCTTCTATCCGAACGAGCGGCTGGCGTTGTTCATCGACGGGGCGAACCTCTACACCGCCACCAAGGGCCTGGGTTTCGATATCGACTATCGCAAGTTGCTCGATGAGTTCCGCAAACGCGGCCACCTGATCCGAGCCTACTACTACACCGCGGTCGCCGAGGATCAGGACTATTCCCCGATCCGCCCGCTGGTCGACTGGCTCGACTACAACGGCTTCCAGCTCGTAACCAAGCCCGCGCGGGAATTCACCGACTCGCAGGGCCGCAAACGCTGGCGCGGCGACATGGACGTGGAGATCGCCGTCGACATGATGGAGATGGCCGCCCACGCCGAGCATCTGGTGCTGTTCTCGGGCGACGGCGACTTCCGCAGCCTTGTGGCCGCCGTCCAGCGCAAGGGCGTCCGAGTCACCGTGGTCTCCACCATCAAGTCGCAGCCACAGATGGTCTCCGACGATCTGCGGAGGCAGGCCGACGTGTTCGTCGACCTGGCGGACCTCGCCGACATCATCGGCCGCCCTGCCCGCCTGCCTCGCTACATCCAGGAACGTGTGCCGTCGGACAGCTTCGCAGCCGTGGGCTCCACGTCCGACGGCGACGCCTGAGCCGTCGCTGTGAGCGCCGCGCCCGCGATCGCCCTGGCGCCCGAACCGCCGCGCGACTGCCCCCTCTGCCCCCGACTGGTGGCCTATCGAGAAACCAACCGCGCTCAGCATCCGGACTGGTTCAACGGACCGGCGCCCTCCTTCGGCGACTCGCTGGCGCGCCTGGCGGTGGTGGGGCTGGCGCCGGGAAGAAGCGGCGCCAACCGCACAGGTCGCCCGTTCACCGGCGATTTCGCGGGCGTGCTGCTCTACGACACCCTGCTGAAGACCGGCTTCGCCCGCGGGCGCTATCTGGCGCGTCCCGATGACGGCCTGGAGCTGGTCGACTGCATGATCACCAACGCCGTTCGCTGCGCCCCGCCCGGCAACAAGCCGGAGACCAGCGAAGAGGCCACCTGCCGCAGCTTTCTCACCGCGCGTCTGGGCGACCTGCCGAACCTGCGGGTGATCGTCACGCTTGGCGACGTCTCGCGGCGCAATGTGCTGCGCGCCCTGGGCTTCAAGGCGTCGGCCGCGCCCGGCGGTCACGGCGCGGAGTTCGACGCCGGCGGCGTGCACCTGATCAACAGCTACCATTGCTCGCGCCTCAACACGAACACCGGGCGGCTGACGCCAGCGATGTTCGAGGACGTGTTCCGCCGCGCGCGCGCACTCGTGGACGCCGTGGCTTGAACGCTGCGCTGACCGAGGTGCGGGTGCCGACGTACGCCCGCCCGGCGCTGTTGGAGCGCGCACTGCGCTCACTCCAGGCCCAGAGCGATCCAAATTGGCGATGCCGGGTGTTCGACGACTCCGCCGATGACGCCAGCCTGCAGGTCTGTCGACGCCTGGGCGACGCGCGCATCCTGCACAGCTTCAATCAGCCGCGCCGGTTCGCGGCGGGCAACATCGACCAGTGCTTCGCCCAGGTGGACGACGCCGACTTCGCCTTCGTATTGGAAGACGACAACCTCGTGCTGCCGACCTTCATCGAGGCGAACATCGCCGCTGTCCGCGCCTACGGCGCGCCGATCGTGCTGCGCAACCAGCACGTCGCCCCGGCAGACGTGGATATCGAGCGCGTCGAGAAACTGCCGACGATCCTGGAGGGGCGGTTCCACGAACGGGTCTACGCCCCGCAGGAATTCAGGGTGTCGGCGCTGTTCTCGCTCGGCGTCTCGAACGGCGGCTTGTTCTGGTCGCGAGAAGCCCTGACCGACTTCGAGGTGCGCGCGCCTGGGTGCGACGCCGTGTTGCAGGAACATCTGCGCGCCGCGCTGGTTCGTGACGATGTGTTCGTAGCCCGCACCCCTCTGGCGATCTGGACCGACAACGCCGGCGACACCCAGCGCCATTCAGGCGGCGGCTCCGGCTTCTGGAAGCGCGAACTCCGGCTGAAGAAGGCGCAGATCGCCTTGCGCCGCCTGATCGCCAGGGAACTGCGCCGCGACGATCGCTACGACCTGGTGGCCTCAACCCTTTTCAACGTCGACCTCGTCGAGCGTCAGCGAGACCTGGCGAAGTCGCTGCTGCCCTGGCCTGCGAAAGCCGGCCTGTCGCTGGGCGAACGCACCAACCTCGCGGCGCGCGGTCTGGCGATCCTGCTGCTCGGCGATACGCCTGAGGACTTTTCGCAGCTCATGCGCACACGCCTGCCGATGGAGCCCGCGTGAGCTGGACTGAACCGCCCGCTGTCCAGACGCTGGACGTCTGCGTGTGCACCTTCCGCCGGGCTTCGGTGGAGGCGACGCTGCACTCGATCGCGGCTCAGGTCCTGCCCGAGGGGTTCTCCCTGCGGGTGGTGGTCGCCGACAACGACGACGCCCCGTCGGCCCGCGCGCGGGTGCAGGCCGCTGCAGATGCGCTGGAGTTGATGGTGGACTACGTCCACGCCCCGGCCCGCAACATCTCCACGGCCCGCAACGCCTGTCTGGACGCGGTCACCGCCGATTGGTTCGCCTTCATCGACGACGACGAGACGGCTGCGCCCGATTGGATCGCCAAGCTTTGGGCCGCGCGCGAGGGCGTCGACATCGTCTTCGGGGTCGCCCAGGCGCTCTACGCCATCGACGCCCCGGGCTGGATGGTCCGTGGCGACTACCACACCAACACTCTGGCGCGAGAACGTACGGTGATCTCGGGCTACACCTCCAACGTGCTGGTACGCACCGCCATCGTGGGGAGCCTGCGCTTCGATCCGGCGCTGGGGTTGGTGGGCGGCGAGGACACTCTGTTCTTCCATGCCCTGATGCGCGGTGGCGCGACGTTCGCCTTCGCCCCGGACGCCCTGGTCTTCGAACCCGTATCGCCGGCCCGCGCGAGCCTCGGCTGGATCCTCAAGCGCAAGTACCGCGCGGGCCAGACCCACGCCCATCTGATCCGCACGTCCCAGCCCGGGCAAATCGGCAAGGTCGCGGTGCTCGCGGCGGCCAAGTCCGGATACAGCCTGTTGGGCGCCGTCGCCTGCGCGCCGATGCCGACGCGGGCGATCCAGAACCTCACACGGGCGGTGTTCCACGCTGGCGTCGTCGCCTACAGCCTGGGCGGGCGTTTTTATGCAGAGTATGCAAAACCCGCCGCAAGCGGCTAATATTTCAGGATTTTACCCAGTATCGGTAACGCCATCCGGTCACGAAGCCAGCGCGGGCATAGAGCGCGAGAGCCGGAGCGTTCGCTTCCTCCACCTGCAGAAACACACGTGCGACGCCGCGCGCCGCAATGGCTTCTCCGAGCGCCCGCAGGACGCCGCCAGCCAGTCCGCGACCGCGATGCTGGAGCGCCGTGCGCATGCCGTGCACGCTGGCCCACCCCTCACTGAGGCTCGCCACTCCGACGGCGAGCGTCGAGCCGCCCTCCCGGACCCGTGCAAACACCGCGTTCTTCGCCCTGGCCAGCACAGCCGCCCTGTGCGCGCCCTCGACGGGATCGAACCCGTCGCCGAGGAAGACCGAACGCCAGCCATCGTCCGGCTTGGCGATCGTTTCGGCGGACGGCTTGGATAGCCCTGAGAGGCCGGCCGCCTCCCCCACCATCACCAACGTCGGCTGCTCGTCACGATAGCCTGCCGCCGCAAGCGTGGCCCGCGCAGCCCCCAGTCCTCCGCCGTCGCCAACGCGGAACGCCGCCGGCAAGGCGCGCTCGTCGTAGAGCGCCTCGATCCGCGCCAGAGTCTCGGCGGTGAGGCTTGCGGCGTGGCTCAGCGGCGCGGCGCTGGCTGCGCGGCGGATCGGCCCTGAATTGCGCGCGACCAGCCAGCCATCGATCTCGACCGGGTCGGTGACGTCGACCGCCGCCAGCGTCGCGCGCTCGATAGCGACGACGTCGACATCCGCGATCATCCGCGGTCGCGCATCAGCCGGGCCTTGTCGCGCTGCCAGTCGCGTTCGGCGGTCGCCTCGCGCTTGTCGTGGGCCTTCTTGCCCTTGGCCAGCGACAGCTCCAGCTTCGCCAGCCCCTTCTCGTTCCAATAGAGCTTGGTCGGGATGATCGTGCGGCCTTCGCGCTGCACGGCGCCGATAAGCTTGTCGAGCTGTTTGCGATGCAGCAGCAGCTTCCGCGGCCGTCGCGGCTCGTGGTTGAAGCGGTTGGCCTGGTTGTAGGGTGGGATGTCTGCGTTGATCAGCACCACCTCGCGGCCTTCGACGGCGGCGTAGGATTCGGCGATATTGGCGCGCCCGTTGCGCAGGGATTTCACCTCGGTGCCGGTGAGCATCAGCCCGGCCTCGAAGGTCTCTTCCAGGAAGTAGTCGAAGCGCGCGCGGCGGTTCTCCGCGATCAGCTTGCCGGTCATGTCAGCGGGTCATCCTAGATGACGCCCGCATCGCGCATAGCGCCCAGCACCTCGGTGCGAGCGGCTTCCGAGCAGCGGACGATCGGCAGGCGTGCATCCTCGGCGCACAACCCCAGGTGGGCCATGGCGAACTTGGTCGGCGACGGCGAGGCGTCGGCGAACAGCGCCCGGTGCAGACGCACCAGCCGATCCTGCCAGTAGAGGCCGGTCTTCCAATCGCCCGCCATGACCGCGTTGTAGAACGCCGCGCATTGCTCGGGCGCGACGTTGGAGGTCACCGAGATGCAGCCATGGCCGCCGTGCGCCATATAGCCCAGCGCCGTGGGATCGTCGCCGGTCAGCAGCAGCCAGTCCTCGCCGCACCTCAGCCGCTGGAAGCTCGGCCGGGTGACGTCGCCGGTGGCGTCCTTGACCCCGGCGATGTTCGGCAGCTTCGACAGCCGCGCCAGGGTCTCGTTTGAGATGTCGACGCTGGTGCGGCCGGGCACATTGTAGATCACCACCGGCAGCTGCACGGCGGCGTTGATCGCCTCATAGTGGGCGTAGAGCCCGTCCTGGCTGGGACGGTTGTAATAGGGGGTCACCACCAGGGCGGCGTCCGCGCCGACGGTCTTGGCGTGACGCACCAGATCAATGGCCTCGTCGGTGGCGTTTGCGCCCGCCCCGGCGATCACCGGTACGCGGCCCGCCGCGGTCTTCACGCAGAGCTCCACCGCGCGGCGGTGCTCTTCGTGGCTCAGTGTCGAGGTCTCACCGGTGGTGCCGACGGGCACCAGCCCGTGCACGCCCGCCGCGATCTGACGCTCGATCAGGGCGACATAGGCGGCTTCGTCGATCCCGCCATCGCGGAACGGCGTCACCAGCGCCGTGATGACGCCCCTGAACATCGGATCGGACATGTCTGCAAAATGCCGTGAATGCGCCGCACGTTGTTGCGGCCTCAAGAATTGGCCGGACATTATGGCGTCGTGGGCTCGCCCCGCAACGCCCGTGTTCGTCCGCGTGACCGGAGAGACCCCTTGCCCTCAAAGGCCCGCAGAGCTGTTTTTACAGCGGCTTCCGTAATGATGTTGGGCGCCGTGGCCAATGCCCAGCCGGCGAATCAGACGCCGGCCTATCCCATGGCGACTCAACCTGCGCCGGTGATGATGCAGGCGCCGGCGATGCCAGTGCGGCGATTCCTGTCGGACGCCGACACCCAGGCCTTGCGCCAGGTGCTGGATGCGTCACGTCGCGGCGATGCGGCGGGCGCGCGCAACAACCTGCCGATGATCAGCGATCCGGTGGCTCGAAAGATCGGCACGTGGGCGTTCGTCGACGCGGCCGGCGAAGGCATGAGCTTCTTTGAGGCCGATCAGGCGCGGCGCGACCTCGCCGGATGGCCGAGGGCCGCGCGACGCAACGCGCTCGCCGAGCGCAAGCTCGAGACCGCGGGCCTTGGACCTCAACAGGTGATCGACTGGTTCGCCGGCGGCGAGCCGCAGACGCCGGAGGGCGCGATGGCGTTGGCGGGCGCTTATCGCGTGCAGGGCAAGGTCCCCGAGGCCCAGGCCCTGATCCGCCGTTTCTGGCGCGAGAAGGTGTTCGAGGCCGGCCCGCAGCAGACGATGATCGCGCGCTTCGGCGACACGCTGACCCTCGACGACCACGCCAAGCGCGCCGACATGCTGCTGTACAGTTCTCAGGGTCCGGCCTCGCGGATGATGATCGGCATGCTGGCGCCGGATCAGCGCGCCGCCGCTGAGGCCAGGCTCGCGCTCCGCGCCAATAGCCCGAGCGGCCCCGGCCTCGCCCAGGCCCTGCCGGGCGATCTCAACGCCAGTCCAGGCGTCGCCTTCGAACGTGCGGCCTATCTGCGCCGGCGCGGCATGACCGACATGGCGATGGGGCTGGCGCCCAGCTTCCCCAAGGAAGTCTCCAGTTCCGAGATGGCCGACCGCATCTGGGACGAACGCTACCAACTCGTGCTGGCGGCGCTGCGCACCGGTGATTCGCGCGCCGCCTACCAGGCCGCCGCCAACAGCGGGCTGAAGAGCGGCGGCGACGCGGCGGATGCGGAATTCTACGCCGGCTGGATCGCGCTAACCCGCCTGAAGAACCCGGCCCAGGCCGATGTCCATTTCGCGGCGCTGGAGAAGATCGGCGCCTCGCCGATCACCCGCGGCCGCGCGCTCTACTGGCGTGGCCGCGCGGCCGAGGCGCGGGGCGACAAGGCCGCGGCGAACGGGTTCTACGGCGCGGCGGCCCGCTTCAACACCACCTTCTACGGCCAGCTCGCGGGCGAGAAGATCGGCGACGGCCGCCTGACGCTTGCGCCAGACCCGCAGATCTCCGCCGCGGATCGCGCCCGTTTCGACGGCCGCGATTCGGTGCAGGCGGCGCGGATGCTCTACGACATGGGCGAACGCGACCTGTTCAAGGCCTTCGTTCTGGCGCTCGACGACGTTCTGCCGACGCTGGAGGAACAGGCGCTGCTGGTCGACCTGGCGCGCGGCTACGGCGACCAGGACACCTCGATGAAGGTCGTGCGGACCGCCGCCCAACGCGGCTTCATCCTGACCGGACGAGGATATCCGCTGCGGACCCCGCCTTCGGTGATGGGCGCGCCGGAGCCGGCGCTGGTGTTGGGCATCACCCGTCAGGAAAGCGGCTTCGACCCATTGGTCCGCTCCGGGGTCGGCGCACGGGGCATGATGCAGCTGATGCCGGCCACCGCCTCGATCGTCGCGCGCAACATAGGCGTCGGCTACCAGCCCGGCATGCTCGACGACCCTGACTACAACATGCGCCTGGGCTCGACCTACCTGCGACAGGTGATCGACACGTTCTCCGGGTCCTATGTGATGGGCGTGGCCTCGTACAACGCAGGCCCCGGCCGACCGGCGCAATGGGTCGGCTTCTGCGGCGATCCGCGCGGCGCGACCGCGGACCCGATCGACTTCATCGAGTGCATCCCGTTCTCCGAGACCCGCAACTATGTGATGCGTGTCCTGGAGGGCATGCAGGTCTACCGCGCCAAGCTGAACGGCGGGACCGCACCGATCACCCTCTCCAGCGATCTGCGGCGCGGCGGCTACGGCTATGCGCCGCCGCAGGTGGTGGCCGCAACGCCCTGAGCCGGAGCCAGCCATGAGACTCTCGGTGCTGGCGTCCTGACGTTCGCCGGAGCGCTGGGCGGCTGCGTCAGTTCGCCCAAGCAGACCGTGTTGAACCTCGACACCACCGATCCCCGGTGGACGAGCCGCGCCTGCGTCGAGGCGCGCAAGAGCGTCTACGCCTACAACGACCGGGCGCTGACCCGCGGCGTGGTCGGCGTCGCGGGCAATCTGGTCGCGCCCTTCGCCGGCACCGCCACCTCGCTCGCGATGAGCGCGGCGCAGGACGACAATCGCGCAAGGCTGAACCATCGGGTCCGCGCGGCCTGCATTTCCGACCCGCTTGGCGAGAAGCGGACGAAGCGCGCACGGCGCTAGCGCTGGACGCGGCGGCGGCGGTGCGCGTAAACGCCGCCCATGGACCCTTCCGTCGCCCAGACCCCGGACGTGATGCGCACGACGGCGTGGGAGGACTACGCCCTGCTGGACAGCGGCGACGGCCGCAAGCTTGAGCGCTACGGCCGCTACCGGGTGGTGCGCCCCGAACCCCAATGCCTGTGGTCGCCGCGCCTGCCGGCAGGCGACTGGGAAAGCGCCGACGCGGCTTTCGAACCTACCGACGAGGAAGACGCCGGCCGCTGGCGCTTCCGCGACAAGCCGGCCGACCAGTGGACCCTCGGCTGGGGCGACGTACGCTTCGCCGCGCGCTTCACCGCCTTCCGGCACCTGGCCTTCTTCCCTGAGCAGGCGGCGAACTGGGCCTGGCTGGACGCCATCGTCCGCAATCAAACGACGCCGCCTCGGGTCCTGAACCTGTTCGGCTATACCGGCGTCGCCAGTCTCGTCTGTGCGGCCGCAGGCGCATCCGTCACCCATGTGGACGCCTCGAAGAAGGCCATCGCCTGGGCGCGCGAGAACGCGGAGCTCTCCGGCCTGTCGCAGGCGCCGATACGCTGGATCTGCGAGGACGCGCGCAAGTATGTGCAGCGCGAGGCGCGGCGCGGGTCACGCTATGAAGGCGTCATCCTCGACCCGCCCAAATACGGTCGCGGCCCCGGCGGCGAGGTCTGGCGGCTGTTCGAGGACCTACCCGAACTGGCGAAACTGTGCGCCGAGCTGCTGTCCGAAGACGCGGCCTTCATCGTACTCAACGCCTACGCCGCGCGGATCAGCGGGGCGGCGCTGGCCGGGCTGTTGTCGGAGCGGATGGCGGGACGCGGCGGGCGCATCGAGTGGGGTGAGCTCGCCCTGGTTGAAGAGGGCGACGCCCGTCAGATCGGCCTCTCCTTCTACGCCCGGTGGTCGCGGTGAGCGGCCGCGTCGTCACCTCGCTGACTAACCCGACGGTCAAGGCGGTGCGCGCGCTGCACCTGCGCAAGACGCGGGAGGAAACCGGCCTGTTCGTCGCCGAGGGCCTGAAGATCGTCACCGAAGCCGTCGAGCTGGGCCGCGCCCCACGCATCCTGCTCTATGGTCGCGAAGCCGCCGACCACCCGCTGTTGCGCGCCGCCCTGCGCAGCGCCGCGGACGCCGGCGGCGAGGCCATCGAGGTGACCCGCGACATCCTCGCCAAGATCTCGCGGCGCGATAACCCCCAGGCCGTTGTCGGCGTGTTCGCCCAGAGTTTCACTGCGCTGGAGGCGCTCGTTCCGGCCAGCGCCGACTGCTGGATCGCCCTGCACCGGGTGCGCGACCCCGGCAACCTCGGCACCATCCTGCGCACTGCGGATGCGGCCGGTTGCGGCGGGGTGATCCTGGTCGGCGAATGCTGCGACCCCTATTCGGTGGAGGCGGTGCGCGCCACCATGGGCTCGATCTTCGCCGTGCCGATCGTCAAGGCGGACGAGGCCGACTTCCTCACCTGGCGCGCGGCCTGGCCCGGATCGGTGGTCGGCGCCCTGCTCAGCGCCACCCTCGACTACCGCGCCGCCGCTTACGTAAAGCCGACGATGGTGCTGATGGGCAATGAGCAACAGGGCCTGCCGCCGCAGATGGCCGCGGCCTGCGACGTCAACGTCAAGATCCCCATGCGCGGCCGCGCCGACAGCCTGAATCTGTCGGTGGCCACCGGCGTCATGGTCTACGCAGCGACGGCGTGACCGCCGCGTAGTCGGCCAGCAGATCATCGACGATCCGGCGCGACTGACCCAGGTCGCGCGGATTGGCGCCCGGCGCGCCCGCCCAGACGATCAACGCCTTCCACAGAGCCCAACCCCTCGCCCGCGCCCAGGCGCCGTCATCGAGGTCCAGTGACCGGCGGAATGCAGCGCGACTCTCGCCCTCGAAGACTGTCCAGGCGATCACCAGATCGCAGGCCGGGTCGCCGACGCCAACGCAGCCGAAATCGATCACCGCGCTCAGCGACCCGCCCTTGACCAGAAGGTTGCCAGCAGAAACATCGCCGTGGACCCAGACCGGCGGGCCGGACCACGTCGACCTCAATGCCGCATCCCAGACCGCTTCGACCGCTTGACGATCGATCGCACAGCCCAGCGCGTCGATCGCCGCGCGTGTACCAGCGTCGTAGGTGGATATCGGGCCCCCGCGATGGAAATTATGCGCACCGGCCAAGGGCCCACCTTCGACGTCGATCGACTGCAAGGCGGAGAGGAAGCCACCGAGGTCCGCGGCGAATTGTGGAAGGTCGGCGATCTGCGCGGTCGTCGCCGGCTCGCCGTCCAGCCAGCGATACACTGACCAGCGCCACGGGTATCCCTCGTCCGGCCGGCCCATCGCGACTGGCTCGGGGACAGGCAACGGCAAGTGTGCAGCAAGCCTCGGGAGCCACGCGTGCTCCTTGGCCACCTGCGGTTCGTAAGCTGCGTGGCTCGGGAAGCGCACGCTCATCGTTGCGCCCAGACGGAAGGTGCGGTTATCCCAGCCACCGTCGGCGAGGGGCTCGATCGCCAGCCCGGCCCATTGAGGGAACTGCGCGGCGACAAGTCGGCGCGCGAGTGTGGCGTCGATGGTCGGGCTCATCGCAGATCGCCCCCAGCGCCGTATTGCTCGATGAACACTTCGATCGGAGCCTCCGCGACAAGCGCCGACAAGGGGAATACGCGCCACGGAGTCTCCACGTCGAGGCTGCCGAGATTCTTCAGGAACGCGTCGCGCAAGTCGGGCTTCACCGCGCCCGTATGGTCAAGGAACTGACCCCAGCTCGAGGTCCCGCTCAGGCGGGCGTAGGACGGCGCGCTGCGCGAAGCCACGTAAGCGTGCGGAAACAGGCGGCGGTAGGATTCCACATTGTAGAGCCAAGAGGCGCCGCGGATCCGCGCGGCGTCCGGGTGCGCCGCCGCCAACGCGGCGACCAACCGCCCAAGCTCTTCGCGTCGGCGCGGGGCTTTCGCCAGGGCCAACGGGCCCATGCCGTCGCCGCTGTCCAGATTGTTGAAGTGGATGCGGGCCACGCCGTGATCGTCGGGCGGCTCGTAGCTGAAACAGCCGAACGCCACGTGGCCGGCGGGCGGCGTCTCCTCGGGCGAGCGGGCAAAAGTCTCCCGCGTCCAGGCCACGCGCTCGCTCAGGGCGGTTCGCCGCTCCACGCCATCGAGGTAGGCTCGCCAACGGATCGCGGCATCCTCCTGCGGCAGGCCCGGAAGGCCAAATCTGCGACGCAGGTTGGTGTACGTCTCCACGGCCTCGCGAATCGATCCATCAGTGCGCAGCGCCATCGTCTCGGCGAAGCGCAGCTGCAGGGCGAAGTAGTCGCTAAGGCGTTCGGCTGTCGCCAAGCGCACGGCGTTCGGAATCGACATCGCACAGTCCCGGTTGTTCTCGACAGCCCAGCTTGCCGATGGCTCTAATTTAAATGAGCGCGCTCGGGGAGGAACGGTCACGGTCAGGCTGCTGGGGTGGATACACGTCGCGCTGGGCGGGCTGGGGCTGCTGGTGGGCGGATGATCTGCCTGGGCCTGATGGCGGACCCACAGGGCGGTCCAGCGCTCTACTACGTTGGCCCGGTGTTCATGGCCCTCTCCACTGTGTTGCTGCTGCCGGCGTTCCTCGGCGGCCTGTTGACCCTGCGCGGCTCGATCTGGGGGCGCACGATCCTGATCGCGCTGTCTGGACTGCTGCTGTTTGGGTTTCCCGTAGGCACCGTGCTGGGCGGGTTCGGCCTGTGGGCGCTGCTGCGACCGGGCGCGGGGACCGAGATCACGCCGCGTTCGCCTACAGCAGGCATCCCGGCCGCGCTGGTCCCCGCGGTGTTGCGCCACCGGCGCAAGCAGGTCGTCGGCATGGCCGTGGCCATGGCGGCGGTCGGCTCGGGGTTCATCGTCCTGCTGGGGGCGGGCTTTCGGCTGAATCATCAGCCGCCGCCGGGCTACCTCGACGAGGGCTTCTATCCGGCGATCGCCGTGCTGATCGGCGTCATCGCCTTCGTGGTGATCAAGCGGCCGTTCGAGACGACGCCGCGCGCGGCGCCGCTCAATCCCTTCTGGCTGCATCGTTACCGACGGCGGCTGCGGCGCGACCAGGAAGCCTGGCAGGAACAGCGCCGCCAGCGCATCGCCCTGCTGGCCGCAGATCCGGTCCGCAGCAGGTACGCGGCCTTGATCGAGGCCGGCGGGACCTGGTCGGACGCCGAGATCGCCTACGACATGGACCCCGACGCCGTGGTCACCTGCCGCCACCTGCAGCCGATTGAGCGGGCCATGCGGCGTGCGGAGATTGACGTCCACCTGGTCGATGCGCCGCAGGTGCGCGCCGCCTGCGTGGTCGACCAGCCGTCGCTTATCGAGCAGTTCCCGCTGCCGAAATCGGTGACCTACCGCGAGATGTTCCTGGGCGGGCGCTCGGCGGAAGACGATCCCGTCGCCTTCCTGATCTGCGACCGCTGCCAGTCGACCATCGACACCCTGCACCCACAGGCGGCGCGCAACGCCGTGCGATGGTTCCCGCAAGCGCCGTCGCCCGAATACCTGCACTGAGCCGCTAGCCGCGCGGCTTGGCGCGCGTCGTCGGCTGCGCGGCGGCCGGGTCCTCGGGCCAGGGGTGCTTAGGATAGCGTCCGCGCATCTCACTACGCACATCCTTCCACGAGCCCCGCCAGAAACCGGGCAGGTCGCGCGTCGTCTGCATCGGCCGGCGCGCCGGCGACAGCAGCGCCAGCGTCAGCGGCCAGGCGCCGTTCGCCACCGCCGGATGGGTCGCCAGGCCGAACAGTTCCTGCACGCGGATCTCCACGCGGGGGCCGCCGTCGGCCGCATAGTCGATCGTCACGCGCGTGCCGGTGGGCGCGGTCCAGTGGCTGGGCGCGGCCTCCTCCAGCCGCCGCTGGAGGTCCCAGGAAATCCGCGCACGCAGGGCGGCGTCCAGGGCGTCAGCGCGCAAGGCCGTCAAAGCCCGGAGACCGGTCAGCAATGGCGCCAGCCAGTCGTCCAGATCCTCCATCAGGGCGGCGTCGGAGAGGTCGGGCCATTCGTCCGGCGCGAGGGTTCGCAGGAACGCCGCGCGCGCCCTCAGGTCACGCGCGCCCGTCCCCCACGGCAGGGCGTCGACACCATCGTCGCGCACCCGCTGGAGGAGCGCCTCGGCCACGAGGGCGGGGTCCGGCGCATGGTCGAGGGTTTCGCGGACGACGATACGGCCCAACCGGGTCAGGCGCCTGGCGATCACTTTGCCGCCCGCACTGTCGTCGAGCCGCACCTCTGTCTCCAGAGCGTGTTCGAACACCGCGAGCAGCTCCGCCTCGTCCAGCGGCGCCGCCAGCAGGATGCGGTCGCGACGCTCGCCGCCGCCCAGTTCGGCGACGGCCAGCCACGGGGCGCGGGCG
>NZ_JAUXZW010000261.1 GCF_030693805.1 Phenylobacterium sp. | reverse complement strand
GCCTCTCCTATGCGACTGGCAAGCGAAAGAACGCCATCGCGCGCGTGAGGATCAAGCCCGGCAAGGGCACGATCACCATCAACGGCCGCGACCAGGAGATCTATTTCGCGCGGCCCGTGCTGCGTATGATGATCGCCCAGCCGCTGCAGATCGCCGACCGGCTTGGCCAGTTCGACGTGATCGTTTCCGTCCAGGGCTCGGGCCTCTCCGGCCAGGCCGGCGCGGTGCGGCACGGCATCTCCAACGCCCTGACCTACTACGAGCCCGGCTTGCGCTCGGTGCTGAAGCCGCACGGCTTCCTGACCCGCGACAGCCGCGTGGTCGAGCGGAAGAAGTACGGCAAGGCCAAGGCTCGACGCAGCTTCCAGTTCTCGAAGCGCTGATCGCGCGCGAGCTATCGCGTTTGCATGGGGCGCTTCGGGAAACCGGAGCGCCCTTTCTGCTTTTCGGAGTTCGGATTCCATGACCCAGACGGTTTTCATCGACGGCGAAGCCGGCACCACCGGCCTGCAGATCCGCCAGCGGCTCGAGGGCCGCCGCGACCTGGAGCTGGTCTCGATCGATCCGGCGCGGCGCAAGGATGCAGCCGCCCGCGCCGAACTGTTGAACAGCGTCGACGCGGTGATCCTCTGCCTGCCCGACGCGGCGGCGAAGGAGGCGGTCGGCTTGATCTCGTCCAACGCCGTGCGGGTGATCGACGCCTCGACCGCCCACCGGGTGGCGTCCGGCTGGACCTATGGCTTCCCGGAGATGGACGTCGACCAGCGCAGCGCCCTGCGTTCCGCGCGGCTGGTCAGCAATCCCGGTTGCTACGCGACGGGCGTGGTCGCGTTGATGCGGCCGTTGACCACCGCGGGCCTGATCCCCTCGGACTGGCCGATCACGGTCAACGCGGTCTCCGGATATTCGGGCGGCGGGCGCTCGCTGATCGAGGAGTTCGACGCGCCGGTTCCCGAGGGCACGCACGACGCCTTCCGCATCTACGGCCTCAACCTGTCGCACAAGCACCTGCCGGAGATGAAGGTGCACGGCGGTCTGGACCACGAGCCGGTGTTCGCGCCGTCGGTCGGCCGCTATGCGCAGGGCATGATCGTCGACATCCCGCTGCCGCTGTGGGCTCTGCCCGGCAAGCTGAAGGGCTCGGACCTGCGCGCCGCGCTGGCCGAGGCCTACGACGGGGAGCGGTTCGTCAGCGTCGCCTCGGCCGGCGAGAGCGACGCCCTGCAGCAGGCGAGGGCCGGCGCCGCCGGCTTCAGCGCGGAACTCGATCCGGAGTCGTTGAACGGCACCAACCAGCTGAAATTGTTCGTTTTCGCGAACGAGGAGCGCGGCCACGCCCGCCTCGTCGCCCTGCTCGACAACCTCGGCAAGGGCGCTTCGGGGGCGGCGGTTCAGAACCTGAACATCATGCTGGGCCTGAAAGAGGGCGAGGGACTCTGACAGCGTTGCATCCGACCTACGGAAAGCGCCGTATCTGACGCATGACACCGCTGATCCATCGCCGCCGGCTGCTGGCCGGCGTACTCGCGGCCACCGCCGCCCCAAGCCTGGCGCTGGGCGCCGCCGACGCCTATGCCGCCTCGCCGTGGCGCAAGCTCACCGACGCCGACTGGCGCAAGCGCCTGAGCGGGGCGTCCTATCGTGTGCTCCGTCACGAAGACACCGAGGCGCCGGGCACGAGCCCGCTGCTGAAGGAGCACCGCACCGGCCAGTTCGCCTGCGCCGGCTGCGGCCTGCCGTTGTTTCGATCGACCTGGAAGTACGAGTCCGGCACCGGATGGCCGAGCTTCTACAACGCCATAGCCGGCGCCCTGATCAAGAAGACCGATTTCAAGATCGGCATCCCGCGCACCGAGTACCATTGTGCACGCTGCCTGGGGCACCAGGGCCACCTGTTCACCGACGGGCCGAAGCCCACGGGCCTGCGCTACTGTAACAACGGCGTGGCGATCAGCTTCCTGCCGGCGTGACGTCTGCGCGCCGCCAGATGGTGCGGTAGCCGTCAGCCTCCAGCGACAACTCGTCGATCGTGCTGTAGCGCCGCTTCAGATAGGCCAGCACCGCTTCTCTGAACGCCGGCGCTTCGATGGTGTGCATTGGGCCGTCGGCGTGTGTATGCGGCGGATAGATCGCCACCCGCCCGGGGTCGTCCAGATAGGCGCGAGCGCGCAGCCGGACGCCTTCGATATTGAACCAGTAGTCGAGGTAGTTGTAGCGCTGCTGCAGCACGCCGCGGTCGAAGACCTCTTCGCACGGATGCTCGATCGACGTCGGTTGGATGGTGTCCTCGATCCGCACGTCCGCCTGGTCGGGCGTGATCGCGCGGAACGGCGCCGGGTCGTCCGTCAAGTGACTCTCCTCAAGGTTAGGACTTCACCTTCACATAGCTGCCGGGCGCGTCCTCGAGGGCGGCCAGCGGGCCGCCCGCCGGGTCGCGGGCCGACACCATCGGGCCCGAACGCTCGCGCAGCCAGGCGGCCCAGTGCGGCCACCAGGACCCCGGATGTTCCACCGCGCCGGCCTGCCATTCCTCGAGCGTCGCGGGCAGGGCGTCGTTGGTCCAGTGCTGGTACTTGTTCGCCGCCGGCGGGTTGATCACGCCGGCGATGTGGCCGGAGCCGGCCATGGTGAAGGTCACCGGCCCGCCGAACAGCTGGGCTCCGCGGTAGACCGAGCGCGCCGGCGCGATGTGATCGTCCTTGGAGGACTGGATGTAGACCGGCGTCTTGACGCTGTGCAGGTCCAGCTTCACCCCAGCCAGCGTGAGCTCGCCCTTGGCCAATGCGTTCTGGCCGTAAAACCGGCGCAGGTAGTCCAGGTGCAGCCGCTTGGGCATCCGCGTCTGGTCGGAGTTCCAGAACAGCAGATCGAACGGCTTCGGCTCCTTGCCCAGCAGGTAGTTGTTCACGAAGAACGACCAGATCAGGTCGTTGGAGCGCAGGGCGTTGAACGTGTCGGCCATGGTCTGGCCGGGCAGCACGCCGCCGCCGGCGTCCATCTTGCTCTCCAGCTCGCGCAGCCAGTCCTCGTTGGTGAACAGCAGCAGGTCGCCCGCCTCGGCGAAGTCCTGCTGGGCGGCGAAGAAGGTCGCCGAGTTGATCTGTTTGTCGCCGCGCGAGGCCATGTACGCGAGGCTGGCCGAAAGCATCGTGCCGCCGATG
The DNA here is from genome assembly GCF_030693805.1 of Phenylobacterium sp. Lineage (GTDB taxonomy): Bacteria > Pseudomonadota > Alphaproteobacteria > Caulobacterales > Caulobacteraceae > Phenylobacterium. The sequence continues at coordinate 6,039 of NZ_JAUXZW010000261.1, read as the reverse complement.
CAGTAGCCGACGGTGTTCACCGTATCGACGCCGCACTGCTTCTTGACCACCGCGGCCGCGGTGTAGACGCCGTCCGCCAGATAGTCCTCGAAGGTCTTGTCGGCGAGCGTCGCGTCCGGGTTCACCCAGGAGGTGACGAACACGGTGAAGCCCTGGGCCGACAGCCAGCGGATCATCGAGTTCTCTGGCCGCAGGTCCAGGATGTAGAACTTGTTGATCCATGGCGGAAAGATCAGCAGCGGGATTTCATGCACCTGCTCGGTCGCAGGGGAAAACTGCAGCAGTTCAATCAGTTCGTTGCGGAAGATCACCTTGCCGGGAGCGGTGGCGACGTTCTCGCCGATCTTGAAGACCTCATAGTTGGTTTGGCTGATCGCCAGTTGCCCGCCGCCGCGCGCCAGGTCGCCGGCGAAGTTCTCGATGCCGCGCACCAGGCTCTCGCCGCCGGTCTCCAGCACTTCGCGCAGCGCGGCCGGATTGGAGACCAGGAAGTTCGACGGCGAGAAGGCGTCGGTGAGCATCTTCATGAAGAACTCGACCCGGCGCTTGTTCATCGGGTCGGCGCCGTCGACCTCGGCCACCAGGCTGTTCAGCCAGTTGGAGGTCAGCAGGTAGGACTGCTTGATGATGTCGAAGACCGCGTTCTCGGTCCATTCGGGGTCGGCGAAGCGCTTGTCGCCCTTGCCGGCCTGCACGACCGGGTCGGAATCGCCACCAGCGGCGCGGCGCGAGGCGCTCTGCCAGAGCTCCAGGTAGCGGGCGAACAGATCGGACTGAGCGCGCACCAGCCGGTCGGGCTGTGCGGCGAGGCGGCCCATGACGTCGGTCAGCGCGGGTGCGACGTTGAATGGGTCAGGCGACAGTGCGGCCGGGCGATCGGCCTGACGCAGCGCCTGCTCGGCGATCGCGCCCTGCGCGGTCAGCGCAGCGCGCGCCAGATTCATGGACAGCTTTTCCAGCACTTCACGCTGGTTGGGGTCGAGCAGTTTGGCGCTGAGGTCGGCGGCGCTGGCCAGGCCGGCCGCCGCGGCCGGCGGCGGCGGCGAAAACGTGCGCGTAGGCTCGGCCGGGGCGGGTGAGGATTGCTCGGCGGCGGGCGTCTGCATGGCTTCCGCCACCGCTGCATCCAGCTTCAACTTCGCCTTCTTGCCCTTGCCTTTGTCCTTGTTTTTGCCGCCGCTCTTCTTGCCGGCGCCGTCGTCATCGGGAGCTGAGGGGTGCTCGCTCATCGTTGTTTCCTCCTCGACGCGAGCGCGCGCACTCTTTCGCCGACTGCGATCATCGCATAAGAGCGGTGCGGACATGAACGTGTCTGCATCTTTTTTCCTGAACGCCTCGCGGCGTGGTCAAGCTCCCCGGGCGATCGCCTGCGGGTTGGCCGCGTGCCTGCTTGCAGGCTGTGCAGCCAGTCCGTTCGCCGAGGCGCAGGTGGATCCTGCGTCCACCGTGGCCGCCGATGTGGCTCGCGCTGCGCGCGTCGTGCGGCCTTATCCCACCTTCGCCCAGATTCCCCCGACGCCGGCCGACGTCCGACCGGCGCGGGCCTTCGCGGCCGCGGTCGCCGACGTGCAAGGCGAGGGTGCGCGGCTCGAACGTGACACCGCCGCCTCGACCTGGACGCTGGACGGGTCCGATTCGTTCGCCGCCCGCGCCGAGCGTTCGCTGGGCGACGATGCGGCCCCCATCGCAAACGACCCTGAAGCCTTCGCACGCGCTCAGCGGGAGCGAGCTACACCGCCTCCGCCGCCCCGCTAGGGGCCCGCGGAGGCTCTAAAGCCGCCGAACCTGCTTGGCGGACTCCGGACCGGAGTCTATCCATGCGCGACCGCAGCTCTCACCAGCCGCAGTAACAGCGGCGCCGAGCTTTACATGACCCCCGAATTCCATCGCATACGACGACTTCCGCCCTACGTTTTCGAAGAGGTGAACCGCGTCAAGGCGCGGCTGCGCGCCGAGGGCGTGGACATCATCGACTTCGGCATGGGCAATCCCGACATGCCGACGCCCAAGCACATCGTCGACAAACTGGTCGAGACCGCCCTAGACCCCAAGGCCGGGCGCTATTCCGCGTCCAAGGGCATCATCGGGCTGCGCCGGGCCATGGCGAACTACTATGGCCGCCGTTTCGGCGTGAAGCTGAACCCGGACACCGAGGTGATCGCCACCCTGGGTTCCAAGGAAGGCTTCGCCAACCTCGCCCAGGCGCTGACCGCGCCCGGCGACGTGATCATCTGCCCGAACCCGGCCTATCCGATCCACGCCTACGGCTTCATCATGGCCGGCGGGGTGATCCGTCACGTGCCGGCGCTGTCGCCCGAGGAATACCTGTCCGGCGTCAGCAAGGCGATGAAGCACTCTGCGCCGCCGCCCAGCGTGCTGATCGTCAGCTATCCGTCGAACCCGACCGCCCAGTGGGTGGACCTGGAATTCTACCGCGACGTGGTGGCGTTGGCGAAGAAGCACGAGATGCTGGTGCTGTCCGACATCGCCTATTCCGAGATCTATTTCGACGACAACCCGCCGCCCTCGATCCTGCAGGTCGACGGGGCGAAGGACGTCGCCGTCGAGGTGAATTCGCTGTCGAAGACCTATGCCATGGCCGGCTGGCGGGTCGGCATGGTGGTCGGCAACGAGCGGATGTGCGCAGCGCTCGCCCGAGTGAAGAGCTATCTCGACTACGGCGCCTACACGCCCATCCAGGTCGCCGCCGCCGCGGCTTTGAATGGGCCGCAGGACTGCGTCGACGACATCCGCGCCATCTACAAGAGCCGCCGCGACACCCTGGTGTCGTCGATGAAGCGGGCCGGGTGGGACATCCCGCCGCCGCCCGCCTCGATGTTCGCCTGGGCGCCGGTGCCGCCGCAGTTCAAGGCAGCCGGATCGATGCTGTTCTCACGCCTGCTGGTCGAGGAGGCGGGCGTCGCCGTCTCCCCCGGCGTGGCCTTCGGCGAGCATGGCGAGGGTTATGTGCGTATCGGGCTCGTGGAGAACGAGCAGCGGATTCGCCAGGCCGCGCGCAACGTCAAACGCTTCCTGGCCAGGTCGGACGAGCTGCTCGAGCGCGCCCATAACTCGGTCGGCGTCCCATGAGTCCTCGTGAGTGGCGGGTCGGCGTCGCGGGCCTGGGCACCGTAGGCGCAGGACTGCTGAACTTCCTGTCGGACCGGCCGGATTTCGCGCCGGCCGGCGGGCGCACCAGGATCACCGGGGTGTCGGCGCGCTCGCGCTCCAGGCCCCGGCCGTTCGACATCTCCAACCTTGCGTGGTTCGACGATCCGGTGGCGCTGGCGCTGTCGCCGGACGTGGATCTGTTCGTCGAGTTGATCGGCGGATCCGACGGCCCTGCCAAGGCCGCGGTCGAGGCGGCGTTGAACGCGGGCAAGCCGGTGGTCACCGCAAACAAGGCGCTGATCGCCGAACATGGCGCCGAGCTGGCCGCGCTCGCCGAGGCCAAGGGCGTACCCCTGCTGTTCGAAGCCGCGGTGATGGGCGGCACGCCGGCGGTGAAGATGCTGCGTGAGGCGATGGTCGGCGACGAGGTGCGCTCGGTCGCGGGCATTCTCAACGGCACCTGCAACTACATCTTGACCGAGATGGAGCGGGGCGGGCGCGCCTTCGCCGAAGTGCTGGGCGAGGCCCAGAAGCTAGGCTACGCCGAGTCGGACCCGACCATGGACGTCGGCGGCTTCGACTCCGCCCACAAAATCTCGATCCTGGCGGCGTTGGCCTTCGGCTGCGCGCCGAACTATGCGGCCGCCGAGATCGAGGGCGTGGAGCAGGTCGCCCTGCTGGATATCCAGATGGCCCGCGACCTGGGCTATCGGATCAAGCTCATCGCCTCCGCCGATCGATCGCCGGACGGCGTGCTGGTGCGCGTGCACCCCTCGCTGGTGGCGCTGGACCATCCGCTGGCGCAGGCGGGCGGGGCGCTCAACGCTCTGTTCATCGAGGGCGAGCGGATCGGCCGCATCTACATCCAGGGACCCGGGGCCGGCGCTGGCCCAACAGCCGCCGCTGTCGCCGCCGACATCGCCGACGTGATGACGCTGGCCGTGCGTCCGGTATTCCAGAGGCCCGCCGGCGATCTGACGCCGTTCACGCCGGTCGACCCCTCGCGCAGCATGAGCCGCGCCTATCTGCGGCTGCTGGTCAAGGAGCAGCCCGGCGTAATCGCCGCGGTCTCCGAGACGCTGGCCGAGGCGGGGGTCTCCATCGAGAGCTTCCTGCAGAAGCCGGTCGAGGAAGCGCAAGGGGTGCCGATCGTGCTGACCACGCACGCGGTCGCAGAGTCGGTGCTTTCGAAGGCGATCGAGCAGATCGCCGCGGCGCCATTCGTGCTGGAGCGGCCGCGGCTCTTGCGCATTGCGCGCATCTGACACTCTAAAAGATCATCGCGCGCGCCGGGACGGCGTGCGCAGCTGGGAGACGGTTATATGAGTTCCGAGGTTCTGGACCGCGGGTTGGTGCTGGATGCGGTGCGGGTGACCGAGATCGCCGCGATCGCCGCCTGGCACATGGTCGGCCGGGGAGATGAGAAGGAGGCCGATCAGGCCGCCGTGGACGCCATGCGCACGGCGCTGAACGACCTCGACATCGCTGGCGAGATCGTCATCGGCGAAGGCGAGCGTGACGAGGCGCCGATGCTCTACATCGGCGAGAAGGTCGGCACCGGCAAAGGCCCGAAGATCGACATCGCCCTCGACCCGCTGGAAGGCACCACGCTGACCGCGAAGGCCATGTCCAACGCGCTGGCCGTGATGGCCTGGGCGCCCAAGGGCACGCTGCTGAACGCCCCCGACACCTACATGGACAAGATCGCCTGCGGGCCCGGCTATGCGCCTGGGATCATCGATCTGGACGCCTCGCCGGCCGACAACGTGCGCGCGCTGGCCAAGGCCAAGGGCGTCGATCCCTCGCAGATCACCGCCTGCGTGCTGGACCGTCCGCGCCACGCCGACATCATCGCCAGCCTGCGCTCGGTGGGCGCGCGGGTGTACCTGATCACCGACGGCGATGTGGCCGGCGTGATGAACACCGCCGATCCGGACACCGGCGTCGACCTCTATGTCGGGCAGGGCGGGGCGCCGGAGGGCGTGCTGGCCTGCGCGGCGCTGAAGTGCGTCGGCGGTCAGTTCCAGGGCCGTCTGGTGTTCCGCAACGCCGACGAGCGCAAGCGCGCCGAGCGCATCGGCATCACCGACCTCGACAAGAAGTACGACCTGCACGAGATGGTCCGCGCCGACGCGATCTTCGCGGCGACCGGCGTCACCAAGGGCGCGCTGCTGGACGGCGTGCGCCTGGAAGGCGGCTTCGTGCACACCCACACCCTGGTGATGAACTCCGCCACCCGCACGGTGCGCGAAGTGCGGATGAAGCGCCCGGTCTGAGGCCGCCGCTTCGGCGCCTGCGACGCAACGACTCAGCAGGCTGCGACCGCCTTAGTCGCAGCCGCGACTCCCTATAGGGTTCCGCGCAAAGAGGACCCTCATGGCGGATGGATCACAGCCCCTGGGCTATCTGGGCGTCACGCGATCGCTGAGCGGCCGGCTGTGGCGTGAGCGCGCCGCCGACCCCGACGTCGTGCGCCGCCACCAGCACGCCCACGGTCTGTCCGAACCGCTGGCTCGCGCGCTCACCGCGCGTGGCGTCGGCCTGGAGCAGGGCGCCGACTACCTCAACCCGACGCTGAAGGCGCTGTTTCCCGACCCGTCGAGCTTCATGGGCATGGACCAGGCCGTCGACGTGCTGCTGGACGCCCTGAAGCGCGGGCGCAAGGCCGTGGTGTTCGCCGACTACGACGTCGACGGCGCCTCCAGCGCCGCGCAGTTGGTCCGCTGGTGGCGGGCGATGGACGCGGAGCTGCCGATCTACGTCCCCGATCGGGTCACCGAGGGCTACGGGCCATCGCCGGCCGCCTTCCGCCGACTTCGCGAGGAGGGCGCCGACCTCGTGGTCACCGTCGACTGCGGCGCAGCGGCCCACGACGCCATCGCCTGCGCCGCGGAGATCGGCCTGGATGTCGTGGTCATCGACCACCAC
>NZ_JAUXZW010000258.1 GCF_030693805.1 Phenylobacterium sp. | reverse complement strand
TGACCGGCACCGCCTCGACCGAGGCCCAGGAATTCCTCGACATCTACAAGATGGACGTGGCCGAGATCCCGACCAACCGACCGGTGGCGCGGATCGACGACGACGACGAGGTGTATCGCACCTCCGCCGAGAAGAACGCCGCGATCCTGCAGCAGATCGAAGCCTGTTTCATCAAGGGCCAGCCGATCCTGGTCGGCACCGTGTCGATCGAGAAGTCCGAGCAGCTCTCGGAAATGCTGAAGGTCCACGTCTTCGAACACGAGGGCAAGACGGTCACCGGCATTCCGCACAACGTGCTGAACGCCCGCTATCACGAGCAGGAGGCGCTGATCGTCGCCGACGCGGGGGTGCCCGGCGCGGTGACCATCGCCACCAACATGGCCGGCCGCGGCACCGACATCCAGCTCGGCGGCAATATCGACCTCAAGGTCCTGAAATGGCGCGACGAACAGCGCGCGCTGGGCATCGAAGTGACGCCGGAGATGGCCGCCGCGCACCGTCAGGAGCTGGACGCCCAGACTGCGGTGCTGAAGGAGCGCTCGCTGGCCGCCGGCGGCCTTTTCGTGCTGGGCACCGAGCGTCACGAGAGCCGCCGCATCGACAACCAGCTGCGCGGCCGCACCGGCCGTCAGGGCGACCCGGGGCATTCGAAGTTCTTCCTGTCCTGCGAGGACGACCTGCTGCGCATCTTCGCCGGCGACCGCCTCGACTCGATCATGCGCACCTTCGGCGTGCAGGAAGGCGAGGCGATCACCCACAAGTGGCTGAACAGCGCCATCGCCACCGCCCAGAAGCGCGTCGAACAGCGCAACTACGAAATCCGCAAGAACCTGCTGAAGTACGACGACGTCGTGAACGACCAGCGCAAGGCGGTGTTCGAGCAGCGCCAGGAGTTCATGGAGGCGAGCGACCTATCCGAGATCATCCGCGAGATGCGCGTCGACACCATCGAGGACTTCGTCGCCCGCCACCTGCCGCCCAAGGCCTACGCCGAGCAGTGGGACGTGGAAGGCCTCGACGATCACGTGCAGCAGTACCTGGGCCTCGAACTGCCGATCCGCGAATGGGCGGCCGAAGACGGCATCGCCAACGAGGAGATCCACGAGCGCATCTCCGCCGCCGCCGAGGCCCGCGCCGCTGAGCGCGAATCCTCGATCGGCGACCACATGCGCACCATCGAGAAGAGCTTCCTGCTGCAGATGATCGATCTGCAGTGGCGCGAGCACCTGATGCACCTGGACCACCTGCGCAACGTCATCGGCCTGCGCGGCTACGGCCAGCGCGACCCGTTGAACGAATACAAGACCGAGGCTTTCTCGCTGTTCGAGAAGCTGCTGGTCGACCTGCGCCAGAACGTCACCCGCTGGTTGCTGACAGTGACGTTCGAGTTCTCCGAACCCGAGCCGTTGGCGACCTCGCTGGGCGCCTTTACGGAAGTGCACATGGACCCGCTGACCGGCGAGAACGCCGCGCAGATGGGCGCGCTGCCCGACGGCCTGTCGGTGGATCAGCGAGAGGCGCTGCCGATCTCCGCCCTGCCCGACGGCTGGGAAGCGACCGGCCGCAACGCCGGCTGTCCGTGCGGTTCCGGCAAGAAGTTCAAGCATTGCCACGGGGCTTTGGTCTGACGCGCGGCCGGCCATGACCACAGCGCCGCGCCCAGTCCCGGCGCTGGTCAGCAGTCCGTTGCTGCCGACCTTGCTGCGCCTGGCCGCGCCCGCCGCCTTTTCACAGGTCGCCTCCGCCGCCGTCTCGGTGGCTGAAACCGTCTACATCGGCCGCCTGGGCACCGTGCCGCTGGCCGCCGTGGCGGTGGTGTTCCCGTTCGTCATCCTGGTCGGCATGCTGTCGGGCGGCGCCATGGGCGGCGGCGTCTCCTCGGCCATCAGCCGCGCGCTGGGCGCCGGCGACCGGGAGCGGGCCGGCCGGCTGGTGGTCCATGCCGCGCTGATCGGTCTCGCCGGCGGCGTCATCTATACCATGGCGATGATTGGCTTCGGCCCGGCCGCCTTCGCCTTCCTGGGCGCGCGCGGCGCGGTGCTGGAACAGGCGACGGCCTACTCACACCTGTTGTTCGCCGGCGCGATCTCGATCTGGATGGCCAACATCCTGGCCTCGACGCTGCGCGGGTCCGGCGACCTGAAGACCGCCTCCATGGTGCTGATGCTGGTCAGCGTGGCGCAGATCCTGATTGGCGGGGTGTTGGGCCTCGGCCTGGGGCCCGCCCCTCGCCTCGGCATGCCGGGCGTCGCCGCCGGCTCGCTGATCGCCTACAGCGCCGGCGCACTCTATCTGCTCTGGCGGGTGCTGGGCCCCCGCGCGCGCTTGCCCGTCCGACTGGCGGGCTTTCGCCCAAACCGCGCCCTGTTCGCCGACATCCTCAAGGTCGGCGGCGTCGCCTGCCTGTCGTCCGTGCAGTCAGTGGCGACCATCCTGGTCTTCACGCGCATCGTCGGCCACTTCGGACCCGAGGCGTTGGCCGGGTACGGCGTCGGCGCCCGGCTCGAGTTCCTGCTCACCCCGCTGTCCTTCGCCATCGGCGTCGCCGCGATCCCGATGGTCGGGATGGCGATCCGCGCCGGCGACATCGCCCGCGCCCGCCGCGTCGCCTGGGCGGCAGGCGGCCTTGCGGGCGGCCTCGCCGGAATCATCGGCACGGTGATCGCGCTGAAGCCGTCTCTGTGGACGCATCTGTTCACCAGCGATCCGGGCGTGCGCGCGGCGGCGGCGGTCTACCTGCACTGGGCGGGCCCGGCGTTCGTCTTCCTGGGGCTGGCCATGGCGCTGTACTTCGCGGCCCAGGGCGCAGCGCGCATCGTCGGCCCAGTGCTGGCGCAGACGGCCCGCCTGGTCGCGGTGCTCGGCGGCGGGCTGTGGCTGGCGCACACCCAGGCGCCGGTGTGGCAACTGTTCGCGCTCGTCGCCTTCTCGCTGGCGGTCTACGGACTGTCGATGGCGGGCGTCATCTATTTCACCCGTTGGGGACCTAAGCCGGCGCGTCCCTGACCCTGCCGCCGCCTGTGGCGCGCAAAGCGCACTCACCGAGAACTCGTGCGGCTCGACCAGGTCATTTCGGCCCGGATTCACCCAATTATGGTTCCGATAAGGTCTGCATGAGACCTATGGCTCGCCGCTACGTTGCGTTTTCCGCTCGGAACACGCGCGTGGCCGGCCTCGGGGGCGTCAGCTGATCGCCTCCGGGAAGCGACTCCGGTCCAGGCGCCATGATGAAAGCACCGATGAACAGTTTGCTCCGAACGACCCTGCTCGGGTCGGCCGCCGTCGCCGCCTTTGCGGCGCCGAACCTCGCCGCCGCTCAGACCGCACAGGCGCCGCAGGGTGAGACCGCCGTATCGGAGATCGTGGTCACCGGTTCGCGTATCCGTCGCGACAGCTTCGACGGGCCCGCGCCCGTCTCGGTGATCACCGGCGAGCAGATGCGCAACTCCGGCTATACCCTGCTCAGCGACGCGCTACTGGACTTGCCGACGCTTAACGCGAACCTGAATGGCCAGAACTCCGCCGGCTCCTCGTTCCTGGCCGGCCAGACCCGCGCCGACATCCGCGGCCTGGGGGCCCAGCGCACCCTGGTGCTGCGCGACGGCCGCCGGCTGGTGAACAACGACGCCTCCGATCCTGCGGTGGATCTCAGCCAGATTCCGACCCTGCTGATCGACCGCGTCGAGATCGCCGCGGGCGGCGCCTCGGCGGTCTATGGCTCGGAAGCCATCGCCGGCGTCGTCAACATCATCATGAAGAAGCGCTTCGAAGGCTTCGAGGCCGACGTCGACGCGGGCGTGCGCCAGGAAGGCGATGGCCAGGAGTTCCGCATCGGCGGCCTTTACGGCGCCAGGCTGCTGAACGACCGCTTGAGCGTGATGGTCGCCGCCGAGGTCGGCCGCATCGAGCCGATCCTGCAGCGCGACCGAAGCGAGCTCTATCCGGGCCTGCGTCGCGACAACGGCAATCCGCAGGGCGTCGTCGGCGCATCGAAGGCCAACATCAGCCCGCTGGGGGTGTTCCAGATTCGCCAGGGCGCGGTCAATGTCGCCTACGCCCGCGATATCAATGATCCGACGCGCCTGGTGCAGCTCAGCGCAGCGTGCTCGACCGTCGTCGTTTCGCCGACTTGCCAGGATCCGGCGCTGATCTACCAGAGCCAGTACGCGGCGCTGCAGAGCAAGTCGCTGCGCGGCATCATCGACACGCACATCGAATATGCGATCGACGATACGACCAACCTGTTCGTCGAAGCGAGCTACGCCCGCAGCCGCGGCTACGCGACCCAGTCGCCGGCCTTCGTCAGCCCGCAGGCGACGGCCGAGACGGTCATCCCGATCTTCGCCAACAACCCGTTCCTCGCCGTCGGCCCGATCGGCCCGCAGCTCCGCACAGCGTTTCTCGCTTCAGGCGCCGCGGCGAACTCGCCGATCCTGATCGGCAAGTACTTCGACGACTTCGGCGGACGCGACACCCGCGCCGACCGCGAGACCACCCGCGGCGTGATCGGCATGAACGGCGCGCTGGAGATCGCCGATCGCGACGTCCACTGGGACTGGTACGCCCAATACGGCCGCACCAGCGCCGAGACCACGCACTACAATGTCCCGAACCTGCTGCGCATCACCCAGTCGGTCGACCCGGTGGTGGTGGCGGGGCAGATCGTCTGTCGAGACGTCGCGGCGCGCGCCGCCGGCTGCGTGCCATACGACCTGATCAACGGCGGTTCGCGTGAGGCGGCCCTGTGGGTCAACGCCAACGCCTACACGCAACAGCGCATCGAGCAGTCGCTGGTGGCGGCCAACATCACCACCACCCTGTTCGAGCTTCCGGCAGGCCCGCTGGCGATCGCCGCCGGCGCTGAATACCGCAAGGAAGAGAGCGCCTTCGGCCAGGATGCTCTGAGCGCTTCGGGCGCGCTGTTCTTCAACGCCACCGGCGTGCGCGCCGGCCAGTACGACGTGCGCGAAGGCTACGCCGAGCTGCGAATCCCGGTTTTGAAGGACCTGCCGTTCGCCTATGACCTGAGCTTCGAGGCGGCCGGCCGCGTCGCCGACTATTCTACCATTGGCCAGACCGACCAGTACCGCCTCGTGGCCAACTGGGCGCCGGTGCAGGACCTGCGCTTCCGCGCCAGCCAAGGCACCGCGGTGCGTGCGCCCAACATCGTCGAACTGTACGCGCCGCAGAGCACCAGCTTCGCCGCGGCCAACGCTCCCGTCCAGGACCCCTGCGACCGGGTGAACTTCGCATCGACCACGGCCGCCCAGCAGGCCGCGCGCCGCATCACCTGCGCGGCCGCGATCCCCGGCTACAACCCGGCGACCTTCGTCTCCAACATCGGGGCCGGCCGGCCGACCGCGCGTCTGCTCGTCGGCGGCAACCCGAACCTTGGGGCGGAAACCGCCAACACCTACCAGGCTGGCGTGGTGATCAAGCCGCGCTGGACGCCGAACCTGTCGATCTCTCTCGACTGGTTCAAATACAACATCGAAGACCAGGTCGGCACAGTGCCCACCGCTTCGCTGCTGCAGACTCTGTGCTACGACTCGAGCGCGGCCTATGCGACGAACCCGTTCTGCGCCCAGGTGACCCGCAACGCCGCCGGCGGCGTGGTTCAGATCAATCAGACCCGCCAGAACATCGCCAAGGTGAAGCTGGAGGGCTGGGACGGCGCCATCGCCTATTCCATGCTGCCGGGCGACTTGCTTGGCGGCGCCGACTACGGTTCGCTGGCGTTCAAGCTGGACGCCACATGGACCTACCGGGCCGCCCAGCAGAACATCCCGAATGTCGCCTACACCCAGCTCGCCAACTCGATCAACGGCGGCCTGCCGGAATGGCGCGCGACGGCGCAGGCGGACTGGAGGATGGGCGCGCTCAGCGTCGGCTGGACCGGCCATTACATCGGCTCAATGATCGCCAGCACCCAGTTCACCCAGACCCAGCTCAATCCGTACTACACCGGCGACTACTACAGCCACGACGTGCGCGCTCAGTACCGCCTCACCGACGGCGTCGTGGTGCGCGGCGGGATCAACAACCTGGCCGACGAATATCCGCCTTCGCTTCCCGAGACCTACACCGGCACGGGACAGGGCGCGTCGATCTACGACAACGGCGGCCGCTACTTCTACCTGGGCGCTTCGTTCAAGTACTGAGATCTCGCGCACCGCCTCCGGGCGGTGCGCGCAGGATCGGCCCGGGGTGTCCCTGCACTCAGCCCAGGAACGATTTGCCGGTCATTTTCTCGCTGACGCTCCAAAGGCGATCGGCCAGGGCCGGGTCGACCGCCCAGGGGCGCACGCCCCCCGGCGTCTGCTTGTCGGCGGGGACGCCCTCGGCGATGTCGCCGTTCTCGCAATAGACGCCGCCGTGGCCCTCCAGCATCGGCGAGGTCGCCGCCCACACCGTAGTCGCCGCACCCTGAGGGATGGTCTTGGTCCCGCCCAGCGCGCCGGCGGTCTGCGACATCTCCTCGCTCGACAGGAAATGGAACAGGTTGGTGTCGTGGATGATCCCCGGATGCACGGCGAAGGCCCGCACGCCGTCCTTCTGGCCACGCTGGTCGAGGCCCACGGAGAACAGAGCATTGGCGCTCTTGGCCTGACCATACGCCTTGAACTTCTCGTATTCGGTGGTTTCGAAGTTGATGTCGTCGAACAGCACCGAACTGCGGCGATGGGCGCCCGACGACAACGTCACCACTCGCGCGCCGTTCGCGCGCTTCAGCGCCGGCCAAAGGCCCGCGGTGAGCTGGAAATGCCCCAGGTGGTTGGTCGCGAACTGCATCTCGTAGCCGCGCGCGTCGCGCTCCAGCGGACAGGCCATGACGCCGGCGTTGTTGATCAGGATATGCACCGGCGTCCCTGTCGCCTCGACGCGCTCAACGAACGCGTCGATCGAGTCCGGATCGGCAAGGTCGAGTTGTTCGATCTGCACGTTCGTCACGCCGGCGAGCGCAACCTTGGCCCGCTCGGGAGAGCGTACGGCGGCGATGATCTTCGCCCCGGCCTGCGCCAGAACGCGCGCGGTCTCCGTCCCCAGTCCGGAAGAGGCGCCGGTGACCACCACGGTCTTGCCGGTCAGGTCCGCCGCGCCCAGCGCCTGTTCGGCCGTGCTGTCGCGATCCAGGCCGGAGCCCAAAGGCCTCTGCTGCGTGGTCATGTCTCACTCCCTGGCAGGTTTTTTGATTGCGCGCCTGAGCGCGTCGCCCGACCAGCGGCCGGATGCCTTGCCTGATCCTAGGTGGGTTCACGACGCCGCATCAAGCACGCCGGCCGCAATGCGCTAGCGAAGGCCCGTGCGCCCTATGGCGTAGAAGCGATCGGCGCGGCGCTTGCGCAGTTCGTCTGGATTGAAGCCGGCTAGCGCCTTCAGCTCGTCTTCCACCGCGTCGCCTACCGCCTGGATCGTGGCGTCCGGATCGGAGTGGGCGCCGCCCGGAGGCTCGGGGATCACCCGATCGACGATCTTCATCGCCAGCAGATCCTGGGCGGTGATCTTCATCGCCTTGGCGGCGTCCTCGGCGGTGCGCGCGCCGCGCCACAGGATCGAGTTGGCGCCTTCCGGCGGGATCACAGAATAGATGGCGTGCTCCAAGATCAGCACGCGACTGCCGCAGGCGATGCCCAGGGCGCCGCCCGACCCGCCCTCCCCGGTCACCACCGCAATCATCGGCACGCCCAGCATCAGGCTGCGCTCGGTGGACCGGGCGATGGCTTCGGCGACGCCGCGTTCCTCGCTGACGATGCCGGGATAGGCCGCCTGGGTGTCGACGAAGCTGATCACCGGCAGGTTGAACCGCTCGGCCATGTCCATCAGCCGGACCGCCTTGCGGAAGCCCTCAGGGCGCGCCGAGCCCCAGTTGTGTTTGACGCGGGTGACGGTGTCGCGGCCCTTCTCGTGGCCGATCACCACCACGGCCTGGCCGCGAAAGCGCCCGAGCCCGCCCATGATCGCCTGGTCGTCGGCGAACTTGCGGTCGCCGCGCAACTCGACGAACTCCTCGATCAGGCCGGCGACATAGTCGACGAAGTGCGGTCGCTCGGGATGGCGGGCGACCTGGGTCTTCTGCCAGGCGTCCAGCTTGCCATAGGCGTCGCGCCGCATCTCGTGCAGGCGCGCGCGCAGCGCCTCGATCTCGGCGTCGAACGCGGCCGGCCCGGCGGATTCCGAGAGCTTCGACAGTTCCTCGATCTTGGCTTCGAGATCAGCGATAGGGCGCTCGAACTCGAGGTAATGCGTCGCCATTCAGGGAATCTTTTCCAGCCGTTCGCGGAACGGCGGGAAATTAGGCGGGAAGGCCTTGCGTCACAAGTCCGTCGAAAATCCAGCGCTCCATGTCCTTGCAACCTTAGCCATAAGCATGCGTTTGGGCTTCGGGACAACGCGGGCTGAACAGAAGCGCCCGCGGCTGAGGAAATGGAGCCAAAGATGCATACCACCCTGAAGCTCGGCCTGGCTGGAGCGCTGGCGATCGCCACCGCCATGCCTGCCGTCGCTCAGCCGTACGGCGCGTATCGCCCGACGGAGCAATACCAACGCGACCTGCGCAGCTATGACGCTGACCGCCGCGACTACGAGGCCTCGCGCGCCGAATACGACCGCCGCCGCGAGGACTATGAACGCGCGCGCGCCGACTATGACCGTCGATACGGCTACGGCTCCTACGCCCGCGCCTATGGTCCGGCGCCGGTGTGGAGCGACGACGGCTATCGGGACGGCGCGCGCGCGTATAACGATCCGCGCTACAACGACCAACGCTACAACGACCCGTGCCGGCAGCGCTCGAACAACAATGCTGTGGCCGGCGGCCTGATCGGCGCGATCGCCGGCGCGGCGCTGGGCTCGAACGTGGCCGCCCGCAACGCCCGCACCGAGGGCGCGGTCCTGGGCGCCGTGGTCGGCGGCGCGCTGGGCGCCAACATCGGCAAGAGCACCGCCAAGTGCGACGAGACGGGCTACTACTTCAGCTACGACGAGACCGTCCCCTACCGCGAAAGCCGTTGGGACCGCGACCGGCGCTATCGCAGCGGCCGCTATGACACCGCCTACTACAATCGCCAGCGCTGTCGTCTGGCGCCGGCCCCGGTCGAGTGGAACAACGGCGCCAGCGAATACCGCTACGTGCGCGTCTGTCCGGATGGCGCAGGGCGCTATCGCATCACCGGCTAATCCGGACCAAACCTGATCACGGCCAGAGCCCTTCTCCTTTGCGGGAGGAGGGCTTTTGTCCGTCAGGGCTTCTTTCCGAGGGGATGTTTGGTGCGCACCACCTCCGCCAAGCGCTCGCCGGCGACGTGGGTGTAGATCTGGGTTGTCGCGATGTCCGCGTGACCCAGCAAAGTCTGCAGCACGCGCAGGTCCGCGCCGCCTTCCAGCAGGTGGGTGGCGAAGGCGTGGCGCAGCACGTGCGGACTGACCCGCGCCGGATCGACGCCAGCGGTGCGGGCCGCCTCGTCCAGCAATTGTGCGAAGCGCCGCGGCGTCAGACGTCTCGCCTTGCCGCGTGATGGAAACAGCCACGGGTTGGCGGCGTCTCCCTTCGGCAGGAACTGCGGTCGCACCGCAAGATAAGCCTTGATGGCTTTGCGCGCCGTCGCGTTCAGGGGCGCCAGGCGTTCCTTGCCGCCCTTGCCCACGACCATCAGATAGGCCGGATCGCGGGCCAGGGCCGCCAGCGTCAGGGCGGTCAGTTCAGACACCCGCAGGCCCGATGCGTACAGCAGCTCCACCATGCAGCCGAGCCTGAGCCCTTGAGCGCCGTCGATGGATGCAGCGGCGGCGATCAGCGCGTCGACCTCCGCGCGGCTCAGCGTCTTGGGCAACGGGCGGCCGTGCTTGGGAGCATCCACCCGCCGCGAGGGATCGTCGGCGCGCCATCCCTCGCCCAGGGCGAAGCGATAGAACTGGCGCAGCGACGCACGCCGCCGCGCCGCCGTCGACGCCGCCAGCCCGCGCGCGCCGAGAAACGAGAAATAGGCTTCGATATCGGCCGCCTGGGCGCTGGCCAGGTCGAGGCCGCGGGCGTGCAGGAAGCCCTGCGCGTCGGCGAGGTCCTTGGCGTAGGCGGTGAGCGTGTTGCGGGCCGCCGCCCGCTCGACGGCCATCATCTCCAGGAACGCTTCGGTCCAGCCCGAGCCGTCGCTCATCGCAGCGCCAGCAGGCCCTCGAGGGCGAAGGCGCGGGCG
>NZ_JAUXZW010000254.1 GCF_030693805.1 Phenylobacterium sp. | reverse complement strand
GCGGCGGCGTCATCGGCGCGGGCGGAATGGCGGGCGCCATCGCCACCGGCGCAGGCGATCCAGGCGTGAGTGCGGCCGTGCTGTTGTCGCTCGGCGCGAGGACCAAGTAGGCGGCCGCGCCGATCGCCACCAGGGCGACGGGGATGCCGACCAGCGCCACGGGCGGAATGGCCCCGAAGGCGCTGTTGGAACGGCGCTTGGCCGGACGGGCGTAGACCGGCTGGGCGGCGAACATCGGGCTATCGGCTTCGTCGCGCGTCAACTCGTCTCGAGCAGCGGCGGCGGTAAAATCGACAGACATAGGTCCCTCCTGAATTTCCAATCGGGAGCACAACGGGCGTTGGTGCAGGTTGTTCCGCCCGTCGTTAAGGAACGCGAGACCCGGACTGCCTTCTGGCCGGCGTATAGGTGGTCAAAAATGATCAGTCTTCCATGGTGATCGGCGTGGCCGACGCTGGAAATGATCATCTAGACTGAAAGAAGTCCGCCGATATTTAGATTTTATCTGAACACTAAATCGCCCGATTCTGGCGGCTTGCGCGGCGTTCGGCGTGTGCAGGCTGTCTCAACGGTGTGCGGACGCTCGCCTCTCACGGGTGTGACCATCCGCGCTGCTCGCCTCGCTTGACCCATTAGCTGGGCCGCACGCAAGGTGACGCCGCGGCGGAGGGCGAGATGAGTTTGAAGGCCAAGCTTAAGCGTGAGTTGCGTTTCTTCCGGGGATTGAACCGTACGCTGGGGCGGATCCGCCCGCTGTCGCCCGAGTCGAAGACCCTGGTCTGCGACGACCTCCAGGCCGCCGTGGAGCACTGGCGCGAGCGCCCGGCGATGACCTTTGAGGGCCGCACGCTGACCTATGGCGAGCTGGACGCCATGGCCAACCGCTTCGCCCATTGGGCCAAGGGGGCAGGGCTGCGGCGCGGTCAGACGGTGGCGCTGTTCATGCCCAATCGCCTGGAATATTTCGCCGCCTGGTATGGGCTGTCGAAGGTCGGCGTGATCACCGCGCTGATCAACAACCAGCTCACCGGCGCGGCGCTGGCCCACTGCCTGAACATCTCCGGGGCGTCGAACTGCATCGTCGATGGCGACACCTCGCCGGTGTTCGAGGCCGCGCGCGACCAGCTCGACCGGCCGATGCTGCAATGGGTGCTCGGTCGCGCCCAGGGCGATCAGCGAGACCTGGCGCAGGCGCTAAAGAGCTGCAGCCAACTTCCGCCTGACCGCTCGGTCCGCGAGGACATGACCGCCAGCGACACCGCGCTCTACATCTACACCAGCGGCACCACCGGCCTGCCGAAGGCGGCGCGGGTGTCGCACCTGCGCGCCCAGCTCTACATGCGCGCCTTCGCGGCGGCGACGGACGCCAAGCCCAAGGACAGGGTCTATGTGGCCCTGCCGCTCTATCACGCCACCGGCGGGCTCTGCGGCCTGGGCGCGGCGCTGCTCAGCGGCGGTTCTGTGGTCCTGAAGCGCAAATTCTCGGCCAGCCAATTCTGGCCGGATATCGTCTCGGAAGGCTGCACGATGTTCGTCTACATCGGCGAGCTCTGCCGATATCTGGTCAACCATCCGCCTGAGGAGGACGAGACCCGCCACAAGTTGCGGCTGGCGTTCGGCAACGGCCTGCGCCCCGACATCTGGCCGCAGATGAAGCAGCGTTTCCGCATCCCCGAGGTGCTGGAGTTCTACGGCTCCACCGAAGGCAACGTCTCACTGTTCAACTTCGACGGCCGCGAGGGCGCGGTGGGCCGCGTGCCGCGCTGGGTGCGCAAGCGCTTCAATGTTCGGCTGGTGCAGTTCGACGCGGAGACCAACGAGCCGATCCGCGGGACTGACGGGTTCTGCATTGAGTGCCCGCCCGGCCAGATCGGCGAATGCATCGGCAGGATCGGCGGCGACGCGCGGTCGGACTACGGCGGCTATGTCGACAAGCTGGCCTCGGAGAAGAAGGTGCTGCGCGATGTCTTCGAGAAGGGCGACGCTTGGTTCGCCACCGGCGACCTGATGCGCCAGGACGGCGACGGCTACTTCTATTTCATCGACCGGATCGGCGACACCTTCCGCTGGAAGGGCGAGAACGTCTCCACTGGCGAGGTGGTGGAGCATCTGCAGGCGGCGCCTGGCGTGCGCGAGGCGATCGTCTACGGCGTGCCGATCGAGGGCGCGGAGGGGCGCGCCGGCATGGCCGGACTGGTGGTCGAGCCGGACTTCGACCTGGCGGCGTTCGGCGCACACGTGGAGCGCGACCTGCCGGCCTACGCCCAGCCGGCGTTCATCCGCATCCTGCCGCAGATCGACGTCACCGGCACCTTCAAGCACCGTAAGATGGACCTGGTCGCCGAAGGCTACGACCCGGCGCTGGTCAAGGGCGCGCTTTATTACCGCGACGCCAAGCGCGGCTACGTCAAGATCACCAAAGCCGGCCACGAGAAGATCATGGCCGGCGCGGTGAGGTTCTAGACGTCTAGTCCTTGAGGCTGTCGGGCACCTTGCCGCCGTTCTCGGCTAGCTTCTTCATGACCGCCTTGTGCAAGGCGATGTTTTGTTCGGCGCTGCCGTCGGCGCCGGCGTGGACGCCGAGTTCCTGGCCGAGCTCCTTGCGAGAGCCGAGGTCGGAATCGAGGTCGAGCAGCTTCAGCAGGTCGACGATCGAGGTGCGCCAGTTGCCGCCGCCGCCTTTGGCCTGGGCCAGTTCGGTGAGCACGGCCTCCACATCCACCGGCGCGGCGGGCGCCGCCGCCGCGGGCG
>NZ_JAUXZW010000229.1 GCF_030693805.1 Phenylobacterium sp. | reverse complement strand
AAGCCGTTCTGGCCGGCGCCCTCGGCGGACTGAGCGCACGAACCGTCACAATCGATCCGTATGCTGTGGGTTCCTGTTTGCACGGACACGGCGATGGACGAAGGCAGATCCTGTGGCGACTGCAGCCTGTGCTGCAAGTTGCTGGGCGTCGAGGCGATCGACAAACCGGCCGGTTCGTGGTGCGGGCATTTTCATCGCGGACGGGGTTGCAGCGTCTATGAAACCCGGCCCGCGGCCTGCGCGACGTTCAACTGCCTGTGGCTGAGTTCGCCGGGGCTGGACGAGCGATGGCTTCCGGACCGCTCGCATCTGGTGCTGTTCACGGAGCAGGATGGGCGCAGGCTGACGGTCGTCGTCGACCCCTCAGATCCGCTGGCCTGGCGGCGTGAGCCGTTCTATTCGCGGATCAAGGCGATGTCGCAACGCGCGGCGGACGGCTACGAACTGCTGATCAGCACCGGCGATCGCCGCGCCGTCGTATTCCCCGACCAGGACATCGACCTCGGCCTCGTCGACCCCTCGCACAAGATCATCAGCGGCTATGCGGACCGTGACGGCGCGCGCGTCCCGTTCGCCATGGTGTTGAGCGACGTCGCTGACGCGACTGTGATTCCCGGGCCCTAGTTTCACCACCCGCGAACGAACACATGTCGTGAAACTTGCGTACCTCACCCGGCGCGCAATCCATGATCTGTCGGGCGCAGGAGTAGAGTTATGAAACTGATCACGGTCACCGCCACCCAGGGCGGTTGGGTGGTGGACCAGGATCCCGGCTTCAATCCGCTGATGTTCCTGGCCGGCGGCAAGGCCGAGAAGAAGGCCCGCGAACTGGCGGAACAGGCCGCAAGCGTCGGCGAGCCAGCCGAGGTCCGCATCCACGATCTCGAAGGCGAGCTTATTGGCAAGATCCGCTACGAGGCGGACGCTTAGGCTCGCGAGTTGCGCGCTGACAGGCCGCTGGTGTCCCGACTGGCGTCGGAGAGCGGTCAGTCCAGGATCACGTGGGGCAGGAAGCGGGAGAGATTCTTGGTCACGCGGCTGCGGTCTTCGCGCACGCCCAGGCCCGCTGTCTCGTCGCCGACCATCCACACGCCCATCACCGGATAGCCGGTCCCGAAGCGGGGCAGGGGATGCAGCGCCTGGCGGATGTGGCCCTCGGCCCCGTAGCCCTGATCAAGGACGGGCGCGCGGCGGCCGTTGTCCACGAGTTCGATGTTCGCGCCTTCACGGGAGAACAGCGGCTTGCGCACATAGGAGCGGCCGAGCTCGGCGATTTTCGGGTCGTCCTCGAAATAGGCGGCCAGCAGGTTTGGATGGCCGGCGTGACGTTCCCAAAGCAGGGGCAGCAGGCCCTTATTGGACAGGATGGCCTTCCAGGCCGGCTCTAGGAACAGGGTCTTTGACGCCGCCAGCCTTTCGGCGAACGGCTCGCGCAGCATCTCTTCCCAGGGGTAGAGCTTGAAGATCGCGCCGATGATGTAGTTGTCGGCGTCGACAAAGCGACCGTCGGCGTCGACGCCGATCGACTGCATGGCGGTGAACTTCGGCTCGACGCCGGCCTGGGCGGCGATGTCCTCGAGGAAACGCACGGTCTGGCGATCCTCGACCACGTCGGCGTCGCTGGCGAAGTGGACGAATCCGCCGGCCGGGAAAATGGCGGCGAAGCGGTCCTTCAGCTTCTCGTAGAGGCTGTTGAACTGGTCGGCGCCTGCCGGGAACCGGCCCTCGGCGATCAGATCCTCCAGCCACATCCACTGGAACGAGGCGGTCTCATAGACGCTGGTCGGCGTGTCGGCGTTGTACTCGAACAGCTTGGCGGGACCCTTGCCGTCATAGGCGAAGTCGAAGCGGCCGTAGAGCGAAGGCGCGCGCGCGGCCCAGCTGTCGGCGACATAGTCGCGGGCGGCCTCAGGGATGGCGAGGCGTTCCATCAGTCGCTCGCTCTTCACCACCTCGGCCACCACCTCCAGGCACATGGCGTGCAGTTCGGCGGCGGGCGTCTCCAGCCCATCTTCGATCTCGGCGAGCGTGAAGGCGTAGGCCGCACGCTCGTCCCAGTAACGGCGTCCGTCCATGTGGTGGAAGGTGAAGCCCAGGCTGTCGGCCTTGCCCCGCCAGCCCGCGCGTTCGGCCAGCTCCAAGCGGCGCAAGGGGTCCTAGTCCTCCTGCGCCTTGCGCTCGACCGGAGCCTCGATGCGCAGGGCGGGGGCTTCGATCTGCAGCGGCGGCGTCGAGGGGGCGGAGAGGCGGGCCAGCACGTCGTCGGCCGAGGACTGGCCGGGCAGGATGCCGGAGGCGCGCAGCTTGGCGTCGAGGTCAGCGCCGGTGCGGCGGTCCTCGATCTCGGCGGCGGCCTTGAACTGCTCGTCGCGGATCGCCTGACGCTCCTTGATGCGCTTCAGGCTGTCGGCCGCGGAACCGAGGGACGCTGTGGCGCCCGCGCCCTGCGAGGCGACGGAGGCCTGGGCGCGCTGGACGGACTCGTTGACCTTCACCACGTCGATCTCGCGGCGCAGGGATTCGACGCGCTGCTGCGTGGCGGCGATGATCTGGTGCAGGCGTTCCTCGGCGCTGCGCATCTCGCCGACCTGCGGCTCCTTCAGGGTGGTTTCCTGCTCGAGTTCAGCGATGCGCTGGGCGACTTCGCGGGCCAGGGCCTCGTCGCCCTTGGCTAGCGCGGCGCGGGCGCTGCCTTCGTAGCGCTGGGCCTGATCGCGGAAGCTCTGCAGCTCCTTCTCCAGGATCCGACGGCGCGCGACCAGCGCGGCCAAGTCGTCGCGAGCCTTGCCGAGCGCGGTGTCGGCGTCGCGGATCTCCTGGTCCAGGATGCGCAGCGCGTTGGCGTCGACCACCGAGGCTCCGGCCTCGTGCGCCGCGCCCCGGAACAGGGTGAACATCTTGCTCCACATCGACATGGGGCGGGTCCTCTCGCTTAGGCGGCGGCGGTGAAGGTGTCGCGCAGGTCGGAGGCGGCCTCGATGGCGTTCTCGGCCAGCATGCGCAGTTCGATCAGCACGGTCTGAAGGGTGGTCTTGCACGCCAGTTCGCCGAACAGCTCATAGTAGTCGCGACCGCCCACCGTGGTGATGCCGAAGTTCGACAGGGGCACGAGCTTCTGAGCTTTCAGCAGGAACTCGTTGAATGCGTTGCGGTCGGGTTGCTCGTCCGTCGGCCACAGCAGGGCCGAGACGACGATCTGCTCGGCGCCGACGCTGACATAGATCGGCAGGTCGCCGTGCTCATGCATGGTCACCTGCATGACGGGTTCGGCGCCTTCCATCAGCCGCACGGTCATTTCACCGGGGCGCGCCAGGACCGAGGTCTGCAGGGCGTCGGTCAGCGTCTTCACGGTCCAATCCGTGTCGATCACCTGGTCCATGGGAGAGGTTCCTTGGTGGGGAGAAGGGTTGGCGATCAGCGCGGGGCCGCGGCTGGATGTGGTGACGATCGCGCGGACGGCGGCATGGATGTCGGCCTTGGCCGCTTCCGGCGCCCAGATTTCCAGCTTTACCAGGCCCAGCCGTTTTCGCTCCGCTCTCCAGGCGCGGGTTCGCTGGGCGGCGCTGATGGCGTAGGATGTGGCTGAGTGGCTGGGCATTGTTCATGGTATGCATACATGTATGATTGCAGCCGTGCAATCACCAGCCGATATCCTGCCCATGAGACCCGTTCGCCACCCTCAGGAGCGCGATTGATGTTCGATCGCCTGTTCGGACGCCGGCGCGGCGTCGAAAGCGGCGGATCCGCTCTGCCGGTGGTGCGCAACATCACCATCGGCCGCAGCTTGCGGCTCGATCCGCTGGCCTGGCGCAGGCTGGGCGCAGACGCGCACTTCCGTCTGGACAGCGACACCCTGCACATTACCGCGCAGGGTCTGATCGACATGGGGACGGATGGCTTCGTGCATCGCTTCTACACCGATGATCATGTGATGTTTCAGGTGGTCAGCGCCGATCGTGAAGGCCAGATGAGCGAGGACCACACGGTGTTCATTCCCTGGTCCAGCGTCTATCCGGCGACGCCTGCGGCGCAGCGCATCTGGCTGGATCGGCTGAAAGGGCGCACCTTCACCGACGAGGGGTTGCCGAACTATCAGCGCTTCTGGTTCGGCGACGCCGACGAGACCCAGGATCCGGTAAGCTTCTGGGAGACGATCCACGACGACCGCGCAGCCAGCGAAGGCCGGCGCATCTACCAGACCTGCATGCTGTTCGCGCGCGCCCTGCCGGGGGATGCTCGCGAGCTGCTGCTGGCCATCGAGCAGGAGCCGGAGGGCGGCGACCTGACACACGAGGTGATGATCGGCGTGCCGCTGGATCTCGCCGAATTCAGCGCCTGAGCCGAAGGAACCAAGCATGGCGATCGATGTGTTCGAGTTCAGCTCCGGGGCGCTGGCCTTCGTGCTGGCGTTTGTGACCGCGGGGCTGTTCACGCTCGCCTTCAAGGGAATCTACCAGCTCATCACGCCCTACAA
Organism: Phenylobacterium sp.; assembly: GCF_030693805.1. GTDB lineage: Bacteria > Pseudomonadota > Alphaproteobacteria > Caulobacterales > Caulobacteraceae > Phenylobacterium. Next base: position 4,390 of record NZ_JAUXZW010000229.1, on the reverse strand, counting down.
GGAGGGCCAGCTATTGCGCGAGGGCAATGTGGCGGCGGCCATCGCCCTGGGCGGTGCGATCTTGGGCTATGTGATCCCCTTGGCTTCGGCATTGTCGCAGACCCACTCGCTGATCGAGTTCGCGGTGTGGGCGTTGCTGGCCGGCGTGATCCAGATCCTGGCCTTCTGGGGCGTACGCCGCATCGCCCTGCCGGACGTTTCCGAGCGGATCGTCCGTGGCGAGGTGGCGTCGGGCGTCTATCTGCTGTCGATCTCGGTGGCGGTCGGCATTCTCAACGCCGCCTGCATGACGTCGTGAGGGAGGCCCGAAGCGCATGACCCGTGACGAAGAACTTCAAGCTGTCCAACCACGTCGGATGAAACGTTCTCGCAAGCTGGTGATCACCAGCCTGATGGCCGGAGCCGGAGTGTCGCTGACGGCCTGCGGACCGGACGCCGGCAACACCTGGACCGCGCCGTCGGCCCAGGTGCAGCAGGCCGAACAGGGCGAGATGGTCAACGCCTACACCTACGCCACGCTGCAGGCCTGCAAGGACGCCAACGAGATCCCCGACACCGCCTGCGACGACGGCGCGCGCGTCGCCATCCAGGACCAGGAGAAGGCGGCGCCGCGTTACGCCGAACAGGCGACCTGCGAGGAGGTCTATGGCGCCGGCCAGTGCGTGCCGAGAAATGGCCAGGGGGGCAGCTTCTTCACGCCGCTGCTGACCGGGTTCGTCATTGGCCAGATGATGAATGGCGGCTTCCGCGGCTCGGCGCTCTATCGCGACCAGCGCGACGGCGGCTACTACACGCCCTACGGCGGGCGGGTGCAAACGGACTACGCCACCGGGCGCACACAGGTGGGGGCGCGCGGCATCGATCCCCCGGACGCGATCCGCCAGGCGCCGCCCAAGGTGCAGACCCGCACCTCGGTGCTGTCGCGCGGCGGTTTCGGCGGGCGGATGAGCGCCAACAGCTACAGCGGGCGCAGCTACGGAGCCTAGGCCTACTTCTTTTTCTCGAGGAGCAGCTGGCCTTCCTTCTTGAGGCGGCCCTTCAGCTTGTCGGCGATCATCGCCAGGAAGGCCGGAACGTCGACCTCCAGGCGCACCAGCGCGTCCTCGACGTCCATGCGGCCGCTGATCGCCTGACCAAGCGCGCGCAGGGAGAAACTCAGCCGGTCGGCCTCCCACACCTTTTCGACGTTCGAGGCGGCGCCGCCGAACTGGCTGGTCAGCCGGCTGAAGCCGTCGTCGATCCGCCGCCGCGCCTCGGCCTTGCCGAGTTCGTGGGGGATGGAGATCGTAATGCTCTTGGTCATCGCGAAGCCTCGTCTACGGATCAACGACTCTGCGGTCGCTCAGGTCCATATGGAGACGCGACGGCGGTTCGGCGAGACCTCTACAGACTTTGCGCGGCGCTCATCAGGGCCGCCTTGGCCAGCGTGCGGGCGCGAGCCTCTATCTCATGTTCGGGCATGTCGTGCAGGCCCTTGGGCCTGGGCAGGTCGACCTGGACGGTGGCCCCGTCCGGGGTCAGCACCGAGACCCCGACGATGGTCGGACCGAGTGTCACCGACGGCGGTAAAGAGAGAATCTGCATGAGGCGTTTCCTTGTTCCCGCTCAATCCTAGCGAGCAGTCGCGTAACGCCGTCCAACGAAGTTTTTATGATGTGAGCCCAGGGCGTCTCCAGCGCCTATTGCTTAGGCGCCGAAGATCCACCCAGATCCCAGCGAACTCAGCGTGACGCCGACCAGCAGCACGTGATCGCCTTGGCCGAGATCGATGTCCACGTCCGCGCCCTGTTGGCTAAGCGTGTAGGCCGTCCCGGGATCGAGCTGCACGCGGTCGCCCTCTGCGCGGCTGAAGTCGAGGATGCGATCCAGTCCGGTTCCAGGGCCGGCGTGGAAGACGTCAGCGCCTGCGCCGCCGCTCAGGGTGTCGGCGCCGCGGTCGCCGGACAGCCAGTCGTCGCCTGCGCCGCCCGACAGGGTGTCGTCGTCCTGGCCGCCGCGCATGATGTCGTCGCCCGCGCCGCCGTTCAGCGTGTCATTGCCCATGTTGCCGTAGACGATGTCGTCACCATCGTCGCCGAACAGCAGGTCGCGGTCCTTGCCGCCGACCACCCAGTCGGAGCCCAGGCCGCCATTGGCGGTGTCGTCGCCCATGTTGCCGTTGATGTCGTCGAAGCCGGAACCGCCGACGATGCGGTCGTTCCCGTCGGCGCCGCGCAGGTAGTCGTCGCCGTCTGCGCCCTCGAGGCTGTCGTCGCCCGCGCCGCCGTTCAGATTGTTGGCCGCGGCGTTGCCGGTGACGGTGTCGGCGCCGGAGCCCGCCTGGACGTTCTCGATCACCGTGCTGAAGGCGATGCCCAGGTTGTTCGACCAGGTGTAGGTCGAGGCCTGCTCGAACTGCTGCGACATGAAGCTGGCCGCCCAGGGATAGAGGCTCGTCCAGTAGGCGGCCTGGGCCTGGGCCGAGAAGTAGTCGATCGACGAATAGGCCCCCGGCGTCAGGTCGATGATCGACGAACGGGTGTGGGTCGACAGGTCGATCAGGTCCACGCCGCCGGCGTCGTACACCGTCTGCATCATCGGCTGGGACTGCGACCAGGTGTAGGTGGTGTCGCCGGCCGCGGTGGCGGTGTCGGCGCCATAGCGGGCCTGGATGGCGGCCACATCATAGACCATAGGCGTGGTCGCGTAGATCGCCTTGACGACGGTGCGCACGCCGGTCGCGGTGGCTTCGGCCGTGCGGTACACGTCGTCGGTGTAGTTGGTGTAGCTCATCACCGTGTAACGGCGGGTGTCGTAGTCGCCGGGCAGCGTCGCGCCGTCCTCGAACGGATGCTTCAGCCCCAACGCGTGGCCAAACTCGTGGATCAGCGCGGTGTAGTCGTAGCTGCCGTCGGTGAAGGCGGTCGCTGATTTGGCCGCGTCGATCCAGATGTCGCCGGCCCGCGACGACCCCGTGCCGCCGGAGCCCGGCGGCATCATCGCGTAGCCCCAGATATCTTCGTCCGAATTGTCGTCGACGTTGCTGAAGCCGACGCGGATCTGGCCGGGCTGGATCAGGTCGTTGGTCTGGTTGAGGTTCAGGCGGATCAGCGCATCCCACGCCTCGGCGGCGACGCCGACCCGCGCCGACTGCAGCGTGTTCAGCACCTGGTAGCCGGAGCTGAACGGCTCGCCGCTGGAGCTATAGCCGGTCCAGACGCTTCCGAGCGTCGCCGTGCTGTAGGTGACCGTCGAGCCTCCCCACCAGTCAGTGGGATCGAGCAGGGCGGCGACGACGACGGTGGGAGAGGGGGCGGCCATGGGGCTCCTTGCGTTCGCCCGGGCCCCCTGAAGGGCCGGCACGCCGCAAATTGCCCGCAACTGGTGAAGGAGGCTTAAACGCGTGCGCGCTCAAGTCACTGACTTCATGAAGTTTTAACGCTGTTTCGCCGGCCTCGGGAGGATTAGGGGCGGGCGGCTTCCAAGAAGCGCAGCACCGAAAGTTCGAAGGCGCGAGGCGATCCGCTAGCTTTCAGCGGCAGCGCGCCGCGTTCATAGGCGTCGATCACCAGCGGGTGGATGTAGGCGCTGCGGCACACCGCCGCGGTGTTGCCCAGCAGGCCGGCGACGGCCTTCACGCAGACGTTCACGTGGCGCTTGGCCTCGCTCGCGCTGGCGCATTCTGGACAGCTCAACAGGGCCTGGGCCGCCGCCAGGGTGCCGGCCCAGGTGCGGAAGTCCTTCGCGGAGAAGTCTTCGCCCATCGCCTCGCGGAGGTAGGCGTTGACGTCGGCGGACTCCACCGCCCGGCGCTGGCCGTCGGCGTCGATGTACTGAAACAGCCGCTGGCCGGGGATGTCCTGGCAGGCCTTGACGATGCGGGCGAGGCGACGGTCGCGAAAGCCGGTGCGATGCACCTTGCCGCTCTTGCCGCGGAACTCGAACACCGCGCCGGTGGCGCTGACGCTGGCGTGGCGATCGCGTAGCGTTGTCAGCCCGAAGCTCTTGTTCGCACGCGCATATTCATCGTTGCCGACGCGGATCAGGGTCAACTCCAGCAGCCGCACGACGGCGGCCAACACCTTCTCACGCGGCAGGCCGCGCTTGGCCAGGTCGGCCTCGACGCGAGCGCGAAGACGGGGAAGCCCGCGACCGAAGGCGATCACGCGGTCGTACTTGGCCCCGTCGCGGCCGGCCTTCCAGTCTGCGTGATATCGGTACTGCTTGCGCCCGCGCTGGTCGCGGCCGGTGGCCTGGATGTGCCCGTGCGCGCTGGGGCAGATCCACACATCGGTCCAGGCGGGCGGGATGGCCAGCTTGCGAATGCGTTCCAGGGTCGCCTCATCGCGCACCGGCTTTCCATCGGCGTCGCGGTAGCCGACGTTATGTCCCGACCCCACGCGCGTCAGGC
>NZ_JAUXZW010000156.1 GCF_030693805.1 Phenylobacterium sp. | reverse complement strand
CAGCCAGTTCGATTTCCTTGGCGACCGAGACGCCGTCCTTGGTCGAGCGCGGAGCGCCGAAGGACTTTTCGATGACCACGTTGCGGCCCTTGGGGCCCAGGGTCACTTTTACGGCGTTGGCCAGGGTGTTGACGCCGCGCAGCATGCGATCGCGCGCGTCGGATGAGAAATAAACGTCTTTAGCTGCCATGTTGGTGGCCTTTCAGAAGAGGGATGTCGTGGTCGGCGAGATCAGGCCGCGGCGCGGGCCGCAGTGGTCGCGTCGAGGACGCCCAGGATGTCGCTTTCCTTCATGATCAGCAGGTCGTCGCCATCGAGCTTCACCTCGGTGCCGGACCATTTGCCGAACAGGATTCGATCGCCGGGCTTGACGTCGAGCGGCTGGATCTTGCCGGAGTCGTCACGCGCGCCAGGACCAACGGCGACGACTTCGCCTTCCTGTGGCTTTTCCTTGGCGGTGTCGGGGATGATGATCCCGCCTTTGGACTTTGCTTCTTCCTCGACGCGCTTCACGAGCACGCGGTCACCCAGAGGACGGAACGCCATTTTTTCATTCTCCGTTCGAGACGGTTGATTGTGGTAGCCTTAGCGGACGGGCGCGCGACTGTTAGCAGTTGAGCGGCGCGAGTGCTAATGCGGCTTGCAGGTAGTCAGGCGGCGCCAGAGAGTCAAGCTGGACGGCCTCAAAACTCATCGCGCCCGAGACGAAGAGCGCGGTCACGCGAGCGACGCCACGAGGGACTTTATGCTGGATCATGTTGGCCTGAACGTGACGGACCTTGAGCGTGCGCAGGCGTTCTATGACGCGGCCCTGGCGCCGCTGGGCCTGTCGCTGCTGCGCACGGTGACGACGCCGGACGTCTCCCTGAGCGGCTACGGAGAAGGGACGAAGCCGTTCTTCTGGCTGCATCAGGGCGGGGAATCGACGCTCGGGACCCACGTGGCCTTCGCCGCGCCGGACCGGGCCACGGTCGACGCCTTCCATGCCGCCGCGCTCGCCGCGGGTGGCCGCGACAACGGCGCGCCGGGGCTGCGGCCCCACTACCATCCGAACTACTACGGCGCCTTCGTGCGGGACCCGGATGGACACAACGTTGAGGCGGTCTGCCATAGCGCGCCGTAGCGACGCACCATATAAGTGATCGATCATTTATCGAGGGATCGATCGTGCCCCGCGTAAAGCTGCGCAGCGACGAACAGGTGCTGGAGGCGACCATCGGCGTGATGTTCGCCAAGGGGCCGATCGATTTCACACTGGCTGACGTCGGCGCGGTAGCCGGCATCGCACCCGCCACCCTGCTGCAGCGGTTCGGCGACAAGCGCCGCCTGACCATCCGCGCCGTGGCGTTGAGCAACCGGAAGTTCGCAACCTTGCTCGAGTCCGCGCCGCGCGAAGTCGGCGTCGAAGCAGTGGTCGATCTGTTCTGGAGCCTGACGCCCGGCGACGACGACGAGGCGACCCTGGCCGAGCAGCTTCTATGGCTGCACCAGGACGTCCGCGATCCGGACCTGAATCGGCTCGCCTGCGAACGGGCCGACCTGTTGCGGTTGGCGGTCGCGCAAAGGCTGCCGCCATTGGCGATCGACCCCGACATCGCCGCGCGTCTGATCGAGGCGCAGTGGTGCGGCGCGCTGCAGCAGTGGGGCGTCCAGCGTCGCGGGCGCTTGGCCGACTATGTCGCCGAGAGCCTCGCCGCCTGGTTCGACCTGGCCGCGCCGCGCTGAAGCGGCGTCAGGCCGCCTCGCCGAACTGCAGCGCCGCCAGGCGCGCATAGAGGCCGCCTCGGGCGACGAGCTCGGCGTGCGAGCCCTGTTCGACCACCCTGCCCTCGTCGATCACCACGATGCGGTCGGCCTTCAGCACCGTGGCCAGGCGGTGGGCGATGACCAGAGTCGTGCGCCCGCTCATCGCCTCATCCAGAGCGCGCTGCACGAGGCGCTCGTTCTCCGCGTCCAGGGCGCTGGTGGCCTCGTCCAGCAGCAGCACGGGGGCTTCACGGACCAGGGCGCGGGCGATAGCGAGCCGCTGACGCTGGCCGCCGGAGAGACTGCGCGCGCGCTCGCCCACGGCGGTGTCGAAGCCTTGCGGCAGGGCGTCGAGGAAGCTTTCGGCCTGAGCAGCGCGGGCGGCTTCACGCACGGCCTGCGGATTGGCGTCCTCGCGTCCGAACAGGATGTTGTCCGCCGCCGAGCCGGAGAACAGCGGCGAATCCTGCGCGACCAGCGCCATCCGCCCCCGCACGTCCGCAGGATCAACCCGGCGCAGGTCGACGCCATCCAGACGCACCGCGCCCAGTTGCGGGTCGTAGAAACGCAGCAGAAGGCGCAGCACGGTGCTCTTGCCGGCGCCCGAAGGCCCGACCAGCGCCACCCGCTCGCCGGGCTTCACTTCCAGCGAGAAGCCGCGCAGGGCGGGCGCGTCGCGGCGGCCCGGATAGGCGAAGGTGACGTCCTCGAAGACGATATGGCCCTGCGCGGGAACGGGCAGCGGCAGGGGGTCGGCAGGCGCGCCGATCGCCGGTTGAGCGTCCAGCAGCTCGGAGACGCGCTCCATGGCCCCGGCCGCCTTCTGCACATCGCCCCAGGTCTCGCCCAGGGCGCCGACCGCGCCGGCGGCCATCACCGACAGGAAGGCGAACTGGAACAGCGAGCCCCAGCTCATCTCGCCTCTCAGGCCCGCGTGGACGCCCAGCCAGAAGATCACCACGACGCCGCCGAACACCAGGGCGATGACCAGGCTGGTCATCAGGGCGCGCGCGGTCATGCGCCGCAGCGACGTGGCGAACGCCGCCTCCACCGCGGCGTCGAAGCGCCCGGCGGCCGAGGCCTGGCGACCGAAGGCCTGCACGGTCTCCAACGCGTCCAGCGTCTCGCCGGCGTGGCCGATCGCTTCGGCGAAGCGGTCCTGGGCGTGAGCGGTCAGCCGGCGCACGCGCCGTCCCATCAGGAACAGCGGCGCCAGCACCAGCGGGAACAGCAGCAACACCAGACCGGTGAGCCGGGGGCTCACCACCACCAGCAGCGCCAAAGCGCCGACCAGGGTCAGCAGGTTGCGCAGGGCGACCGACACCGATGTCGCCATCAGCGTCTCGACGATCTGCAGGTCGGTGGTCAGCCTCGACAGCACCTCGCCGGTCTTCGCGCGAGCGAAGAAGGCGAGATCGAGGGTCAGCACGTGGGCGTAGACGCTCTGACGCAGGTCGGCGACGATCCGCTCGCCCAGCTTGGTGACGAAGAAATAGCGCAGCGCCGAGGACGCGGCGAGCGCCAGGGCCACCAAGCCGATCAGCAGGAACCAGCGGTCGATGGAGCCGTGGGTGGCCTGCGCGCCGGTCAGATGGTCGACCAGAAAACGCAGGGCCGCGGACATTCCCAGCGTGGACGCGGTGGCGGTGAGCAGGAAGACGCCGGCGCCGGCCGCATCGGGCCAGTGGCGGCGGACAAAAGGGATCAGCCGACGAAGAGCGCCGACATTGCGACTGCGGTCGCGGCGGTGGGCGGATTCGGTCAGATTGGAGGCCAAGGCTGCGCCTGCGCCCGGCCGTTCGCGGGCGCCGCCCTGCGCGCTCGACTCGTCCATACGCTCTCACGCCCTTGCTTTTTGCGCGGTGCTTCTTGTATACGCGCGGCTTCTTTCAGCGCCGCCGCCCGTTGCGACGCTTCAATGGCTGCTCCTTTACGTCAGGCGTCCGCGCGATGAAACAAGACACCCACCCGGACTATCACTTCATCACCGTGGTGATGACCGACGGGACCAGCTACCGCACCCGCTCGACCTATCAGAAGGCCGATGCGACGCTGAACCTCGACATCGACCCGAAGACGCACCCGGCGTGGACCGGCGGCAGCCAGCATCTGCTGGACCGCGGCGGCCGTGTTTCGCGCTTCAACGCCAAGTTCGGCGGCTTCACCCGCAAGTAGACCCGGACGAAAGTCCCGATATTCGCGACGCCGCGGCCCAAAGCCGCGGCGTTGTTTGTCGTGGGTCACGCCCCAGATCAGCTCAAGCTCTGGCTCTCGCCAGGGGGACCCGGATCGAGGGCTGGCGTCGCCAGCTTCACCGACGGCGTTGAATGGATGCTAGCTTTCGCGGTGACCCAGCGAGACGGGCGGATCGGCGCCTAGAGCCCGCCGAAAGCGGTGCGCAGGCGGTCGAACTGGGCCAGCACGGTGTGGCTCTCGTCATGCACGGGGATGTCGACATACATCCGCCGGTCCAGACGGCGCACGCGATCATAAAGACGCTCGGAACGGTCGAGCAGGGTCATGAGACCGACCGGAAGCTGGTCGACGTCATCGAGGTCGCCGCCATCCGACACCTGTTCGGCGCCCAGGCGATAGCGTTCCTCGCAGGCGGATTCCGGCGGCATGTCGCCTTCGCGCACCGCCCGCTGGACCAGCAGCCAGGAAGCGACCTGCATCAGACGCGTGGTCAGACGCATGCTTTCGGCGGCATAGGCGAGTGCGGCGTTGCGGGACAGCTGCTTGGATTCCTGACGCCCCGCGCCATCCAGATAGGCCGCAGTCTCCTCGACCAGCTCCATTCCCTCCTGGAAGGTGCGGTCGAACAGCTCCGAACGGGCGAAATCCTGGATCACCGCGGCGTTTTGCGGCCCGGCTGTCACGTTTGCGTCAATCATCACTCACCAACGTAGCACATCCTTCGCTGTCGGAGGAGGCCCCCGCCGCGCCAGCCCGTGCAACCCCCATGCCACGCCGCCGCGCGGCGCGCTTCGTCAGTCGGCGGAACGTCCGAACAGCGCCTCGGCCGCCGCTCGCCCCGATTGCTTCTTCTTGATCTGAGCGCGCGTGCGATCGATCTCAGCCTGCAGCGCGTCGATGCGTTCCTCGAGCTCGACGACGCCGAAGAGCTCGAGATCCTCCCGCATCGCCTCGGCCAGCCGCTGGCCGCGGCCCACACGGGCCTCCGCCGGTTCGTCCATGACCTGCGCAAGCCTCCTTTGCGTGTCCCGATCCGCGGATGTATCCAAACGCGCAGAAGGCGCCGAAGCAAGCCTGAGGGGATCAAATGAGCGGATCAGACGCAGACCAGACCATGCGGGCGATCGTGATCGAGGGCGGCAAGGGTCCGGCCGAGGCCCTGCAGGTGGCGGAAGTCCCCCGGCCGGTTCCTGCCGATGGGCAGATCCTGATCAAGGTTGCGGCCGCGGGGCTGAACCGCGGCGACGTGATCCAGCGCCTGGGCTTTTACCCCTCGCCGCCCGGCGCGCCGCAGACCATGGGCCTGGAGGTTTCCGGCCTCGTCGTGCATGGCGCGGGACGGTGGAAAGTGGGCGACCGGGTCTGCGCTCTGCTGGGCGGCGGCGGCTATGCGGAGTATGTCGCGGTCGACGCGCGCCACGCCCTGCCCGTCCCGGCGGACATGGACCTCGTCGAGGCCGCGTCACTGCCGGAGACCATCCTCACCGTGTTCGCCAACGTGTTCGAGAGCGGCGCGCTGCAGCCTGGCCAGACGCTGATGCTGCATGGCGCGACCTCCGGCATCGGCGTCACCGCCATCCAGATGTGCAAGGTCTATGGCGCCAAGGTGATCGCCACGGCGCGCGGCGCCGACAAGGCCGCCGAGGCGCACAGGCTGGGCGCCGAGGTGGTGGTCGACGCGACGACCCAGGACTTCGTCGCGGTCGCCCGCGAGCATGGCGGCTGCGACGTGATCCTCGACATGGTCGGCGGCGACTACTTCCCCCGCAATATCGAGGCCCTGAAACCCCTGGGCCGGCTGGTTTACATCGCCGCGCAGGCCGGGACCGAGGTGACCCTGAACATCGGCAAGATGATGCAGAAACGCATCACCATCACTGGCTCCACGCTGCGCCCGCGCGCGGCTGACGAGAAGGCCAGGCTGATCGACGAGGCCGAACGGCGCTTCTGGCCGGCGGTGGAATCCGGCGCCCTGCGCCCACCGGTCGATCGGGTGTTCCCCCTGGACCAGGCGGCCCAGGCCCACCTGCACCTGGAGGCCAATACCCACGTCGGCAAAGTGCTGCTGAAAATGTGAGGCCTGAGCGCGGCGGCTCAGTTCGTCGCGAACGGGTACGGCGAGATCGACTTGGTGAAGTCGTCGACCATCAGGGTGCGGTTGATCGGCTCCGCGGCGCGCTGCGGGCAGGCCGGCCGCTCGCAGATCCGGCAGGCGGGGCCGATGCCGGTGACCACCGGCTCGCGCAGGTTGATCGCCCGCGAGTACACCAGCCGCTCGGCATACTTGAGCTCGCAGCCCATGCCGACGGCGAGCTCTGAGTCCTCGCCGGCATAGGGCGTGGCGATGCGGCTGACCGTGCGCGACAGGGTGAAATAGCGCTGGCCGTCAGGCGTTTCGACCACCTGGGTGACGATACGCCCCGGCGTGCGGAAGCTGGAGTGGATGTTCCAGCGCGGGCAGGTGCCGCCGAACCGCGAGAACGGGAAGGTCGCGCCGGCGAAACGCTTGGAGATGTTGCCCGCCGAATCCACCCGCAGCATGAAGAACGGCACCCCCCGCATCGCCGGCCGCGCCAAGGTGGTGAGCCGGTGGCAGGCCTGCTCGAAGCTGACCCCGAAGCGGGCGCGCATCAGCTCGATGTCGTAGCCGGTGCGCTCCGCCGCCTCGTGGAACGCCGCATAGGGCATCAGCATGGCCGCGGCCAGGTAGTTGCCCAGCGACACCTTCAGCAGGTTGCTGGTCGGGCGGTCCGGCGGCCCGGCGCGCTCGATGATCGCATCCAGCAGCGCGCCGTGCTCGACCATCGACAACTGATAGGCTAGCGCGAACGAACGCCCCGCCCCGGTCAGCACCTCGGACAGGAACAGACGGCGACGATGGTGGTCGAAGCGGCGTACCGATTCTGGCAACACCTCCACCGGGACCACGCGCACCTGTATCCCGTGACGGCTGGACAACCGCTCGCGGGCGGCGACCGCGAAATCCTGCGGCTCGCATTCCAATTCGGTGGTCAGGGTCTCGGCCACCGCCTCCAGTTCGGCGAAGTAGTTCTTCTGCGCCTGGATGAAGTCCCGCACCCAGTCCGACGGGGTAGTCACCGACTGAGCCAGCCCGCCCTCTTCCGGGCGGCCGATGGCGCCCAGGTCGGTCATGCTCCGTTGGTCCAGATAGGCGCGGTAAAGACGCATGATCGCTTCCGACACGGCTGGCGCGGAATCGGCCACTTCGGTCAGTTCGTGACGCGCGATGCCCAGATCGCGGAACATCTGGTCTGAGAACACCTCGCCCAGGCCGTTGGCGCTTGACGACTCCGGGTCCTGCGACAGGGTCTTCAGATCGAAGTCGTAGGCCTCGGCCAGGCGCAGCAGGACCTGGGCGGTCACCGGGCGCTGGTTGCGCTCCAGGAGATTCAGGTAGCTGGGCGACACGCCGAGATCCTCGGCCATACGGGTCTGGGTGACGCCGAGGTCGCGCCGCATGCGCTTCAAACGGGCGCCGAGGAACAGTTTCCGCTCAGTCGAGACAGCCATATGGCTTAGGTTTGTCACAGATTTACAAATTAAACAAGGTATGGCTGTGACATGAATGCCTTTTGGCGCCGCGCGCATGGGTTCGCACGAGGGGAATAGCGCGTTAGATGGGCTCCAGAGGCTGTCAAAGCCAGCCACCCAATGGGAGCCAGCTTGTTATGAACGACTTCTCGGATCTTGTTCCCAGCGCGCCTGCGGGCCGCTTCGACGGCATCGAACGGCCCTACTCGGCCGACGATGTGAAACGTCTGCGCGGCTCGTTCCCGATCAGCCATACCCTGGCCGAACGCGGCGCCAACCGCCTGTGGAAATCGCTGCACGAGCAGCCGTTCATCAACAGCCTGGGCGCGGTCACCGGCAACCAGGCCATGCAGATGGTCCGCGCCGGCCTGCAGGCCATCTACCTGTCGGGCTGGCAGGTCGCCGCCGACGCCAACACCGCCTCAGCGATGTATCCCGACCAGTCGCTGTACCCGGCCAACGCCGCGCCGGAACTGTGCCGCCGGATCAACCGGACGCTGCAGCGCGCAGACCAGATCGAACACTCGGAGGGCGGCGCCCAACGTGACTGGTTCGTGCCGATCATCGCCGACGCCGAAGCCGGCTTCGGCGGCCCGCTGAATTCGTTCGAGATCATGAAGGCGTTCATCGAGGCCGGCGCCTCTGGCGTCCACTTCGAGGACCAGCTCGCGTCGGAGAAGAAGTGCGGCCACCTGGGCGGCAAGGTGCTGATCCCCACCCAGGCGCACATCCGCAACCTGGACGCCGCGCGCCTCGCCGCCGACGTCATGGGCACGCCGACCCTGGTGGTCGCCCGCACCGATGCGGAATCGGCGCAGCTGATCACCTCGGACATCGACGAGCGCGACCATCCGTTCATCGACCGCGAGGACCGTACGCCGGAGGGCTTCTTCCGCCTGAAGACCGGCATGGGCCTGGAGCACTGCATCGCGCGCGGCCTGTCCTACGCCTCGCACGCCGACCTGCTATGGTGGGAGACCTCGCACCCGAACCTGGACGAAGCGCGCCAGTTCGCCGAAGCCGTCCACGCCAAGTATCCGGGCAAGCTGCTGGCCTACAATTGCTCGCCGTCGTTCAACTGGCGCGCCAACCTGGACGACGCGACGATCGCCAAGTTCCAGCGCGAGCTGGGCGCCATGGGCTACAAGTACCAGTTCGTGACGCTTGCCGGCTTCCACGCCATCAACCACGGCATGTTCGAGCTGGCGCGCGGCTACAAGGACCGCGGCATGGCCGCCTACTCCGAGCTGCAGGACGCCGAGTTCGCTTCGGAAGCCGACGGCTACACCGCCACGCGCCACCAGCGTGAAGTGGGCACCGGCTATTTCGACGAGGTCGCCATGGCGATCAGCGGCGGGCTGTCGTCCACCACCGCCATGTCGCAGTCCACCGAGACCGCGCAGTTCAACAAGGAGGCGGTCGCGGCTTAGTCCGCGCCTGTCGCCGTCCAATCAAGAGACGGTCGCGGCTATGGCCGCGACC
>NZ_JAUXZW010000224.1 GCF_030693805.1 Phenylobacterium sp. | reverse complement strand
AACGGGCGGCGCTTGTCCTCGGCCGGAGCCGGGGCGTGGGCGCTGGTGATGACGTCGATCAGGCCGTCGCGCACCGCCTCAATCAGCGCCTGACGGTCGCTCTCGGCGCGAAGCGGCGGGTCCAGTCGGTAGAAGGTGCGGTAGTCGCCGATGTCCAGCTCGTTGAACGTCAGGTGATTGATCGAGGTGGTGGCGGTGACCGCGAGGCCCCTCGCGCGACCCCTCTCCAGGCTCTCCAGCGCGCACGCCGTAGTCACCTGATCGACCAGCAGGCGCGCGCCGGTGAGCTCCACCAGCGCCAGGTCGCGCTCCAGCATGATCTTCTCGGCGATCGGCGGCGTGCTCGGCAGACCGCGGCGTCCGGCGAACTCGCCCTCGCTGGCTGCAGCGCCCGCCGACAGCCACGGATCGGCGGGCCGGTGGGCGACCAGCACGCCGAAGCTGGCGGCGTAGGACAGCACCCGACGCATGACCTTGGAATCCACGATCGAGCGGTCGGCGTCGGTGACGTAGACGCAGCCGGCCTCCGCCAGCAGGCCGATCTCGGCCATACGCTCGCCGCGGGCGCCCTTGGTCGCGGCGCCGGCCGGATAGACGTGGACCATCTCGATGTCGCGGGTGCGGCGCAGGATGAAGTCGGCCACCGACGGGTCGTCGATCACCGGGTCGGTGTCGGGTTGCACGACGATGGAGGTCACCCCGCCGGCCGCAGCCGCGAAGGCCGCCGACTTCAGCGTCTCCTTGGTCTCCGCGCCGGGTTCGCCGGTCTTCACCCGCAGGTCGACGAGGCCCGGAGCCAGCATCGCGCCGGCGCCGTCGATCACCTGCAGGTCGCCCGACAATGCGCCCGGATCCGAACCCTGGAACACTTCGGCGATCACGCCGTCGCGCACGATCAGCGCTCCAGGACCGTCCCAGCCGCTGGCGGGGTCGACCAGCCGCACATTGGTGAAGGCGATCGGGCGCGCGCTCATCGATCATTGTCCAGGCGCGCGGCCAGGGACGCCAGCACCGCCATGCGCGCGGCGACGCCCATCTCCACCTGGTCCTGAATCAGGCTGACGGCCAGGTCGTCGGCGACGTCGGAATCGATCTCGACGCCGCGGTTCATCGGGCCGGGATGCATGACCCGGACGTGCGGCGCGGCGAAGCCCAGCTTCTCGCGGTCGAGGCCGAAGAAGCGGAAATACTCGCGCTGCGACGGCGCGAGGACCCCGTCCATCCGCTCCATCTGCAGGCGCAGCATCATCACCACGTCGCAGCCGGCGATGCCCTTGCGCATGTCGTGGAACGCCTCCACGCCCCAGCGATCCACCTGCGACGGCATCAGCGTGGGCGGGCCGACGAGACGCACCTGGGCGCCCAGCATCTGCAGCATGGCGACATTGGAGCGGGCGACGCGACTGTGCAGCACGTCGCCGCAGATCGCCACCTTCAGCCCGGCGATGTAGCCGAAGGCGCGGCGCATCGAAAGCGCGTCGAGCAGCGCCTGGGTGGGATGTTCGTGCTGGCCGTCGCCGGCGTTGATCACCGAACCCGAGACCTTCTGGCTGAGCAGGCTGGCCGCGCCGGACGAGCCGTGGCGCACCACCAGCAGGTCCGGGTGCATGGCGTTCAGCGTCACCGCGGTGTCGATCAGGGTCTCGCCCTTGCTGATCGAGGAGGCGCGCGGGCTCATGTTGACCACGTCGGCGCCCAGCCGCTTGCCGGCCAGCTCGAACGAACTCTGGGTGCGGGTCGAGTTCTCGAAGAACAAATTCATCAAGGTCAGGCCCTTGAGGAGATCGAGCTTCTTCGAGGGCTGGCGGTTGAGCGCGACGAAGCCGTCGGCGAGATCGAGGAGGGAGGCCACCTCGACCGGGTTCAGATCCAGCACGGAGAGGAAATGGCGGCGCGGGAAGGGGAAGTTCCTTCCGAGGACCTCGTTGAGCCCGGGCGCCTGCATCGTCATCGAGGTCGGGTCATAGGGGGCTTCCGGGTCGAAGCCAAGCGACTGTTGCCGATCAACCGCCGGCCAGCTTCGCGGCGGCCTCCGTCGTGGGGTATATAGATGGGGCAACCGGTTGCGGGGAGCCTGTCGTGCCTGACCAAGCTGTGACGTCGCGCGCCAAGGCGCTGAGCTCCAAGATCGCCACCGGGGTCGGCCTCACGGGCGTCGGTGCTATGGCCATCGGCGCCTTGGCGCTCGGCGCTGTGGCCATCGGGACTCTGGCGATCGGACACCTCGCCATCGGCCGACTGCGCATCAAGCGATTGCACATCGATGAGCTGACCGTGCGCCGGCTCAACGTGCTCGACCGGTCGGACTGACCGGGCGTCGCCTCAAGGCCGCAGCCGATCCAACGCGCCCTGCAGGATCCAGGCGGCGGCGGCCTTGTCGACCACCTCGGCCCGGCGGGCGCGCGAGGTGTCGGCCTCGTCGATCAGCATGCGGTTGACCGCCATCG
>NZ_JAUXZW010000197.1 GCF_030693805.1 Phenylobacterium sp. | reverse complement strand
CGACGGGCGCGGTCATGGCGATTTTCCGCTGCGGGGAATTGTCGCCGAAAATATAACCGGCGAGGCGGCGGAAGCCTTCGCTAATGGCCGCGCCGCGCTCGCCGGCGACCGTCGTTTCTGCGACGATCTGCGGCGCGTAGTCGCGAATTTCGATGGCCCCTGTCGAGGCGACCACCGAATATCGCGCATGCTCCACATCGGAATCCGCGCGTGCGGGGGCAGCCGCGATGAGCCCGACAAGGATAGCAAGAAAGCGCCGCATCTCCTGGGTCCTCTTCTCTAATAGGTAAGATGAGGCGCAGCAGGGCGGCGGACCAGTCGGAACGACGCCAATGAGGGGCGGTTTTTCGCCAGCCGTCGCAGGCTCAACGCCTATGGCTCGTTATTTAGGAAGCTCTGAGGCCTCGTGACGGGGTCGCATCCGCGTGATCGTTGCTTGCGCTGTGGGTAATCGACGGCGAAACAGATGGTCGTCATGCGTAGCCCTTGTAAACCCTAAGCTCCGTTTCTAAGCTTTGAGCTTACTGCTGCGGTTTCGCCCGCGTTTTAACGCGTGCTGGCTATTTGGGCGGATCTCCTCGGCGATTTGCAATTAAGAATAGGAGCGGCTGATGTCCGACTATTTTGAGATAGATTTCCTCGACGTTGAAACAGCTAAAAGCGGGGATGCGATCGCGCTTCGTTACACGATCGGAGGGGAAGTATTTATTCATGTCGTGGACGGCGGGTTCAAGCATACTGGACAAAAAGTCGCCGAACATATACGTCTCTATTATAACAACCCGTCATTTATTGATAACGTCGTTGTTACCCACAATGACGGCGACCATTCTTGTGGTTTGCGGACTATTCTTGAGGAATTCGATGTCGGAGCTCTCTGGATGCTACGACCGTGGGTTTATGCAGAACAGCTGATCAATCGCTTCGCTAGCTATTCGAACGTAGATAATCTGACGAGGCGACTTAGAGTTGCGTATTCGAATCTCGCTGCTTTGGAAGACATAGCCCAACGAAGAGGCATTCCGATCTTTGAGCCCTTTCAGGGTACTCAAATTGGCGCCTTTACGGTAATGGCTCCGAGCCGTGCGCTATTTTTTGATATGGTCGTAGCATCAGACAAGACCCCCGAGCCGGTCAAGGAAGCGGCATTCGATTCCTTGGGTGGCTTCATGGTGGAAGTAGCGCAAAAAGTGGTCGCTCTTGTCAAAATGGCCTGGGGTGACGAGCGCTTTTCGACCGAAGAAACTGCCGCCGAAAATGAGATGTCTGTTGTTCAATATGCCAATCTTTGTGGAAAGAAGATTCTTCTTACTGGGGACACGGGACGCAAGGGGCTGCAGGA
>NZ_JAUXZW010000176.1 GCF_030693805.1 Phenylobacterium sp. | reverse complement strand
GACGTCCACGCCTTCGAGCCCGACCCGGACGCCCGCGAAGCCGCCGCCAGCCTGAACCTCGCCGAGGTCCGCGCCGGTGCGCTGCCTGGCCCGACCGCCTTCGACGAACGCTTCGACCTGGTCTGCGCGCTCGACGTCATCGAGCATGTCGATGCGGACGAGGCGAGCTGTGCTGCGCTCGCCCAGCGACTGAAGCCGGACGGCTTCGCGCTGTTCACCGTACCGGCCTTCATGTTCCTGTGGAGCGGCCACGACGAGGTGCTGCACCACAAGCGCCGCTACCGTCGCCCGGCCTTCGACGCCATGCTGGAGCGCGCCGGGCTGGAGATCGCCTACAGCAGCTATTTCAACACCTTGCTTTTTCCAGCCGCGCTGGCCGGGCGCACTGTCCAGCGGCTCACGGGTTCAGCCTCCAGCGAAGACACCTCCAGCCTTCCGCCGGCCTTCGCCAACGCGGCCCTGGGCGCGGTGTTCGCCGCCGAGCGCCACCTGCTGCCGGCTATGAAACTGCCCTTCGGGGTCTCGGTCCTCAGTCTCGCGCGCCTGAAGCGCTAGCCGGCGAGGGTCCGGCGCCAGAAGCCGATCGACCAGGCGAGGTGGGCGATCATCGCGGCCAGGCCCGAGGCCGCCGCACAAGGGTCGCGGGCGCGCAGCCCGAGCAGCAAGCCGTAGCCCAGGCAGGCCAGCGCCCACATCGCCGCCGGCAGCCCCAGCGGCCAGAACCATGGCGCGGCCGCCGCGATCAGCACCGCAGGCGCGATCGCAAGCGGCGCCAACTGTCGCAGTTTGAGCCTCGCCTTGTGCCGGCGAACGGTGCGCGCCCGTCCGTCGCCGTGGCGCAGGTATTGGCGGAACAACGCCGTCGGCGTGCTCCTCGGGTAGTAGCCGATGGCCAGGTCGCCCTCGAGCCAGATACGCCCGCCGGCGGCGACCAGGCGGGTGTCAAACTCGGCGTCCTCGTTGTGGCTGAAATCCTCGTCATATCCGCCCAGCGCGGCGAACCGGGCGCTGCGGAACAGCGCATGGTGGCCATGCTCCACCCAACCCGAGACGCCGGCTCGACGGTGCGCCGAGCCGCCTGTTCCCAAGGGCGAGTTCTGCGCCGCCGCGGCGGCGCGCTGGAAGCAATCCTCGCCCCGGCTGACCATCGGCGTCGTCACCGAATCTGCGTCAGTGCGCTCTCCGCAGGCGATCAGTCTTGATACATAGTGCGCGGGATAGGCCGCATGGGCGTCGACTCGGACCAGCCACTCGCGGCCTTCGCCGCAGGTGCGCAACGCTAGGTTCACCGCCGCGCTTTGCAGCCGCTTGGGATTGTGCAGCAGGCGCACCTGGGGATGGTGCGCTGCGACCGCCTCTGCGATCGCGCATGTCTGGTCCGTGCTGCCGCCGTCGCAGACGACGATCAGCATCCGGTCCAACGCAGGATCGGCGAGCAGGCCGTCGAGGACGCCGGACAGCCTGCGCGCCTCATTCAGCGTCGGGATGACCACCAGAACGTCGGACGCCGCCGTCATGCGACCAGCGTCAACTGTGCGACCAGGGCGCGGCACTCCGCCTCGTCGACCGCAAGATCGGCTCTCGGCAGATCCCGAACCTCCTGTGCAAGCGCGGCGTAGGCCTGCGGGGTCAGGTCGCGCAGCAGGGCCGCGGCGTCCTCCAGCGGATCTTCCAAGGCCAAGCCGGCGGAATGCGCGGCGACCCATCGTCCGCTCTCGACGCCGGCGCGCGCCAGGCTCACCGAGCCATAGAGCGCGCCTTCATACAGTCGGTTGGGCAGCAGCCAGTCGGAGTTCTCGCCAGCGTCGAAATAGTCGACCGCCCAGGTGAAATGCACCGCGGCGTATAGCTGCGCGAGATCCTGCGACCGGTAGGGACCTTCGAAGGTGACGTTCGGCTCGCCCGCCACGCAAGCCTGGAAGTCGCCGAACACGTCGTCGCTGGGGATTCCGCGGATCACCACCTCGACGCGATCCGGTAGACGCCCTGCGAGCGTGCTCAGCATCTCCAGGCTGCGCCGGCAGCGGATCATGCCGAACCAGCCAATGCGCCACGGCGGTCCGGCGGGAGGGCTCTGCAGGGGCGCCGGCTCGGCCGCGAACACCTTATTCTCGACGAGAAGCCAGGGCGTCGCCAGCGATTGGCGCGGCTCGAAATAGGCCTCGACGAAAGCCGGCGAGCTGACCATCAGCCAGCGGCATCGAGCGAGCAGGGCGCGCTCCAGCGCCCGCAGCGCGCCGCCCAGCGGGCCCCGGCGCAGCATCAGCCGGTGGATGTCCAGGCACTCGTAGACCAGCGCCGCACTGGGCGCGCAGGCGTCGCGGGCGCGGGCGGCCAGCACGAGCATTTCCAGATTGCGCCCGATCACCGCGTCGCAGCCCGACAGCAGTGCGCGCCATCGCCTGGGGTTCATCGCGCGCGCCAGCGTCAGCGCGGCGCGGTGGCCCATGCGGGCGTTGTGGGTGCGGCCAAGGTCCACGGCGTCGACGCCCGCCACCGCGCGCACCGGCATTTCGCTGCGCCGAAACCCCAGCAGGACCACCTCCGC
>NZ_JAUXZW010000175.1 GCF_030693805.1 Phenylobacterium sp. | reverse complement strand
GTTGAAGCCCGAGGCCTTGGCGCTGACCCGCGCCTTCGCAGGCCGCGTGGTTCCGGGCTGGAACCCGCCGCTCGCCGGGCCGAGCGCTCTGCCCGCCGGCGTGCCGGGGTCTGCGCTCGGCGCGCACGGCCTTCGGGCTGTCGGCGGACACGCCGTGCCGGTCGAAAGCCTCGAGCGGCTGGACGAACTGCTCCGGGCCGCGCCACGGCAAGGACAAGGCGCCCTGCTATCCGACCAGGCGCGTGAGGAACTCGGCTGGACCGAGGCCGAGACCCTGGCGATCCTGCGCTCGCTGGGCTTTTCGCCGATCGCCAGGCCCGTCGTCGGACAGCCGACAGCCTGGCGTCGACGCAACGACGCTCGGCCCCCAACCCCCGCCAGCGCGCCGACGGACTCGCCATTCGCGGCGCT
The DNA here is from genome assembly GCF_030693805.1 of Phenylobacterium sp. Lineage (GTDB taxonomy): Bacteria > Pseudomonadota > Alphaproteobacteria > Caulobacterales > Caulobacteraceae > Phenylobacterium. The sequence goes on along the minus strand of NZ_JAUXZW010000175.1, from coordinate 6,333 downwards.
GGCGGCGCTTCGGCAGGTTGCCGCGCCCCTCGCCGCGCGCCGACGACGGCGTAAGCCCAAACCGAAGGCGCGCGAGGCGTGATCGAGGACGCCAGCGGCTGCCGGGTGGATGTCTGGCTCTGGCGCGCACGGTTCTTCAAGACCCGCACGCTGGCCGCCCATTTCGTCGATGAAAGCCGGGTCAGGTTGACGCGCAGCGGCCAGGAAACCCGCCTGGACAAGCCGTCGCGCACGGTGAAGGTCGGCGACAACCTAGTGTTCGCGGTCGGCGGGAAGCTGACGGCGGTGCGCGTCGAGGCCCTGGGTGAGCGGCGCGGCCCGCCGGCCGAAGCTCGCGGCCTCTATTCGCCGTTGCAGATAACTTGAGGGCGGCGCGCGCCGTCGCGCATTGACAAGCCGGCCCCGCGCCGTGAAAAACCCCCGCCCCTCGTAGCGGCCAAGAATTCGGAGCCCAAACCTTCGATGACCTACATCGTCACCGATGCCTGCATAAAATGTAAGTTCATGGATTGCGTGGAGGTGTGCCCGGTCGATTGCTTCTACGAGGGTGAGAACTTCCTCGCGATTAATCCCGACGAGTGCATCGACTGCGGCGTGTGCGAGCCCGAGTGTCCGGTGGACGCGATCAAGCCAGACACCGAAGACGATCCTGACGGCAAGTGGCTGCGCATCAATTCCGACTACGCCCGCGTCTGGCCGAATATCACGGTCAAGGGCGAGCCCCCGGCCGACGCCGAGCAGTACGAGCGTGAAACCGGCAAGCTTGAGAAGTACTTCAGCGAGAAGCCTGGCCGCGGCTCCTGACGCCGGGCGGCAACTCTTTCATTCGGCTTCATTTTATGCTATCGTCATCAAAGACGTTACGGCAGGTCAATTTGGCTCGCATGCGTCGCTCCTGGAAGTAGCGCCGTCCCCCGGCCGACGAACGCCCGTTAGGGTGAAGGGTGTCTTGGAGATTGCTCCATCTCAGAGGATTGGCGCCGCCGCACGCAAAAGCGGCCGGCGCTGTTTTGGTCTCTGAGTGTGCCCGTCACCGTCGCCGCGCAGGCCCGAACGAATGTTGAGAGGATTAGCAATGAGCAAGAACGGTCTTGATTTCGCGGTTGGCGATCACGTCGTCTATCCGGCCCACGGCGTGGGCAAGGTACAGGGGATCGAAACTCAGGAAGTCGCCGGCATCTCGCTCGAAGTCTACGTCATCACCTTTGATCATGAGAAAATGACCTTGCGCGTCCCCACGGCCAAGGCGCGCACCGCAGGCTTGCGCCCGCTCGCCGAAGGCAATGTGGTGAGCCAGGCGCTGACCACGCTGAAAGGCCGTGCGCGCGTCAAGCGCACCATGTGGAGCCGTCGCGCGCAGGAGTATGAGGCCAAGATCAACTCCGGCGACCTGATCTCCATCGCCGAAGTGGTGCGCGACCTGCACCGCGCCGAGAATCAGCCCGAGCAGTCCTACTCCGAGCGTCAGCTCTATGAGTCGGCGTTGGACCGCATGGCCCGCGAGGTCGCCGCCATCGAGCGGATCGATCGCGACGCGGCGATCGGCATCCTCAACAAGTCGCTGATCAAGGCCGTCGCGGCCTGATCGTCGATCGGAATACCGCCCAGGTTCAAGAGCCTGGGCGCATTTCCTCAATCCTGAACAGACGCCGTCGGCGCGCTTAGGCCCGCTCGGTGAACAGGTCTATGATCGGCGCCAGCTTGCCGATGTCGACCGGCTTGTGCAGCAGCGGCGCGCACTCGAAACGCACATCGCCTACCGCGCCGTAACCGGTGGCGAACGCGAAGGGCACCCGCCTGGCCGCCAAGGCCGCGGCGAGCGGGAAGACCAGCTCGCCGCCCAAATTCACATCGAGAACGGCGCCGTCCGGCGGGGTCTCCTGGCGTTCTAGCCAGATCAGCGCAGGGTTCAGCGACCCGAACGAGGCCACCACCTCGCAGCCCAGGTCGGTCAACAGGTCCTGCATCATGAGCGCCACCAGGCTCTCGTCCTCGACCAGAATCACGCGTGGAGATTTCATCAGGCGAGCGCGATCCTGGGCGACAGGGGGACGCGCAGGGTGAACCGCAGGCCCTCGGGCGCGAAATCGACAGCGCACTCGCCGTGCAGATCGCGCGCGAGACCGCCCTCGATCAAACGCATCCCGAAGCCTGCCCGGGTCGGCATGGAGACCGGCGGCCCGCCGGACTCGCGCCATTCCAGCAGCAGTTCGCGCTGCTCTTGCGCCATGTCGACGCTCCACATGATCTCAACGCGGCCGTCCTCGGTGGTCAGCGCCCCGTGCTTGGCGGCGTTGACCGCGAGTTCGTGCACCGTCATGTGCACGCTGACAGAGGTCTCCGGCGCCAATGTGATCGCCGGGCCTTGTAGCGAGATCCGCGCGCCGTCGATCTCGCCGAACGGCGACAGCGCCTGCTCCAGCACATCGTTCAGCCGCGCGCGGCCCCATTCCTGGCGCGTCAGAAGTTCGTGGGCGCGCGACAGCGCGCTCAGCCGGCCATTGAACGCCTCGACGAAGGTCGCCGGCGAGGCGGCCTTGCGCAGCGTCTGGTCGGCGATCGACTGCACGGCGGCCAGCGTGTTCTTGCAGCGGTGGTCCAGCTCCCGCAGCAGGAACTTGCGACGCTCCAGCGTCTCGGTCAGCGAGGCGTACATCTGGGCGTTCTCGAGCGCGCCGGCGGTGGCGCGCGCCATGATCTGCAGCTTGACCACCTCGTCCTGGGTCGGCTGGCGCTCGACGGACCAATAGGCGCCGATGGCCGCGATCGGATCGGCGGGCCGCACCGGCGTCATCACCAGGCTTTTGACGAAGGTCGGGCGGTAGGCGTCATGGGGAATGCGGTCGTCGGCGTAGATGTCCGGGATGATCGCGGTCTGCTTGTTCAGCATCGCCCATCCCGAGATGCAGGCGGTCATCGGAAACCGCAGACCCTTCCACAATGGCCCGATGGCGTCCTCGTCGAGGTACCAGCACTGGTCCACGTCGCGCAACACGAACGCCACGCCGTCCGCGCCGGTGATACGCCGCGCCGCCGATCGCACCACCGCGGCCACCTGGTCCACCGTGCGGGCGAGGGACAGCGCCTCGATCGTTTCGACCAGGGTGAACAGGGGATCGGCGCCAGCCGGCGCTTCGAAGTCTTCCACCACTGCGGCGGCTTGGACCATCGCAATCTCCAGGGTCGGCCTGTGACAGGCGACTCGTCAGGTTGAAACCGAGGCGTAACACAGATTCAATCCAAAGTTGTTAAGCCTCATTGAGCTTGATCAGTCGGCCGGAGAATTCGCTTCGGTCAAGACGGCGTGCGGGATCGCGTCGGGTCCGCGCGCCAGTTCGAGCGCCAGGGTCTCGCGGCTGAGGTCCCCTTCCCATCGCGCCACCACCAGCGTGGCGACGCCGTTTCCGACCAGGTTGGTCAGCGCCCGGCACTCCGACATGAAGCGGTCGACGCCGACCAGCAGAGCCAGCGCGGCGATCGGCAGATCCGGGATCACCGCCAGGGTCGCGGCGAGCGTGATGAAGCCGGCGCCGGTGACGCCGCTGGCTCCCTTCGAGGTCAGCATGGCGACGCCAAGCAGGGTGAGCTCCTGGAAAAGCGTCAGCGGCGTGTTGGTGGCCTGGGCGAGGAACAGGGTCGCCAGGGTCATGTAGATGTTGGTGCCGTCGAGATTGAAGCTGTAGCCGGTGGGGATCACCAGCCCGACGGTGGTCTTGCCCGCCCCCAGCCGCTGCAGCTTCTGCATCATCTGCGGCAGCACCGACTCCGACGACGAGGTGCCCAGCACGATCAGCAGTTCCTCGCGGATGTAGGCGATGAACTTGAAGATCGAGAAGCCGCTCACCGCGGCGATCGCGCCCAGCACCAGGACCACGAACAGGATCGACGTCGCATAGAAGGTGGCGATCAACGCGCCGAGGTTGATCAGCGACTCGACGCCGTACTTGCCGATGGTGAACGCCATGGCCCCGAACGCACCGATCGGCGCCAGCTTCACCACCACGCCGATGATGCCGAAGAACACCCGGCCGATGTCGTCGAGCACGTTCGCCACGCGGTCGCCGAACTCCCCCATCCGGGCGCAGGCGAAGCCGGTGAGCAGCGCCACCACCAGCACCTGCAGCAGCTGGCCCTCGGCGATGGCGCTGAAGAAGGTGTCGGGGATCAGGTGCAGCAGGAAGGCGACGAGGCCCTCCCCATGCGCCGCCTTCTCGACGTAGCCGGCGGCCACCGACGGGTCGAGCGTGGCGGGGTCGACGTTGAACCCCCTGCCCGGCTGCACCACCCGCCCGACGATCAGGCCCAGGACCAGGGCCAGCGTCGAGACGACTTCGAAATAGATCAGGGTTCGACCGCCCAGGCGGCCGAACGCCTTGATGTCGCTCATCCGCGCGACGCCGGCGGCGATGGTGCAGAAGATCACCGGGGCGACCGACAGCTTGATCAACTTGATGAAGGCATCGCCCAACGGCTTCAGAGCGGCGCCGATGTCCGGCCACAGCGCGCCGACCGCGACCCCCAGGGCGATGCCGATCAGCACCTGAACATAGAGCACCCGCAGGTGACGCAATGCGGCCATGCCGTTCCCCCGAACCCACGCCATGATCGCCGAGCCCGCCGCTGCGCGCAAAGCCTTTGGCGCAGCGCGCGGCCAGCGCTCTCGACAGGCTGCGCACGCCTCGTCGATAACGGAGACGACCACCGCAAGGGACCTCCATGGATCCGTCGACGCTCGGCTACATCAGCTATCGCTGGCACCGCATCAGCAATCCGTTCTCGATGGAGCAGCTTGAGCGGACGCTGGCCTATACGGACCTGGCGGCGGGCGATCGGGCGGCGGATCTCGGCTGCGGCAACGCCATCGTCTCGGTGTGGATGGCCGAGCGCTTCGGCCTGCATCTCAGCGCCGTGGAGCGGTTCGCGCCGGTGGCCGAGGTGGCGCGCGAGACCGCCGCAAAGCCCCGCAGCCAAGGCGTTGTCGAGATCGTCGAGGGCGCGGCCCAGGACTACCTCGCCGCCGCCGGCCAGCACCGGCTGGTCAGCATGATCGGGGCGATCGACGTCCTGCCCGGCGTGCGACGCCCTGTGGACGTGATGCTGGCGCTGATCCCGTCGATCGCGCCCGGCGGCTGGCTGCTTTGGGGCGACCCGTTCTGGCGACGCCCGCCCAGCGCCAAGCTCGCCACCGTGTTTTCCGAGGAGCGCTTCGACACCCTGGCCGGCTGGGTGGCGGCTGGCGAAGCCGCGGGCCTGGTCCCCCACCACGTGGCCGTCAGCCCCGACGCCGAGTGGGAGGAGTTCGTCTGGCGGATGAACGCCTCGCTGGAAGCCTGGGCCGAGGAACACACGCCGTCCGCCGACGCCGACGCGATCCGCCTGCGCGCCTCGATGCTGCGCACCCTCTACCTCGAGGAGGGCCGCGAGAGCATGGGGTTCGCCTTCTACCTGTTCCGCCGGCCGATCGCCTGAGGCCGGCCAAGCTGTGGAGAACCAATGGCGGCCCGGGAGGGACTCGAACCCCCGACCTTCGCTTTAGGAAAGCGCTGCTCTATCCTGCTGAGCTACCGGGCCATTCGCGCAAGGGCTTGTTCTAACTTCGGCTTTCGCTGCACGTCCAGACTGGGTGGGAGAAAAAGCGATGCTCTGTGCGCTAGATTGTGCGGCCACACCGATCGAGGTTGGGTGTGCGCCGGCCATATCAACCACGACTCGACACAAATTGGTTGGGCTCATAACGGCCGGAGGTCGGAATAATGGTCTGCGCCAAGACAATGAGTATCGAAACGCAAGTGCCAAATATTTGTAAAGGCATGTAGCCAGAAAATATTACATGCTCTTTAAATCTCCACCCTTCCATTGATCATATAGACGCATCAATACTGACATTGGAAAATATATATCGTTAAACACCTCTGGGTCAGTTCCGACATGTTTTGTGTCGCGGCCTCTCCACCAGCCGGCCCCAAAACGCATCGGCGCTTTCTCAAGGCGCCCGACGGTAAGCGGCGTTCCTGACAACGCAGCCGTCCCTGCGACGCCTGGCCCGATAGCGGACCTTGCAAGCTCCTATGGGTGGAAAGCGGACCCGACGCTCGGCATTTAGGCGGGCCATCGAGGCTGAGGCTGCCCATAATCGCCCCGATAATGAGGCGTCACCTTTGGACGAGGTGGAGCCTGCAATGCCACCCGATAACCTTGCGGTCTATGAGGCTGTTTGGAAAAGGCGTGAGCGGTGATTCCGCTTCATCGTGGTCTGTGATTCAAGCTCGGGATGTGGACCGAGCAGAGCCGTGGCCGGATGGCCAAGATCGCGAAGAAGACCAAGCGATATCC
>NZ_JAUXZW010000170.1 GCF_030693805.1 Phenylobacterium sp. | reverse complement strand
CGAACTCGGCCAGCAGGCCCAGGTTGCCGCCGGTGCCGCATCCGGCCTCGAGGATCGACAGGCGCCGCTCACCGAATGTCGAGCGCAGCACCTTGCGAAGCACGGCGCGGCGACCGACGAACCACCAGTGCTGGTCCTCCATCGCACGCATGTTGGCGTAGGCTTGGGGCTGCACGGTTCAGGCCTCGAGACGCGGCGCGACGCGGCGGCGGCGGCCTTGCGGCGGCTCACCACGTCCATAGACGCGCGCCACGAGGTAAGGCGGCCGCTGCTTGGCCTCCATATACAGGCGGCCGATGTATTCGCCGATCAGTCCCAGCGACATGAGCTGAAGGCCTCCCAGCACCAGGACCGCAACCATGATCGAGGCGTAGCCAGGCACCCGTACGAAACCCAGCAGCGCGAACACGATCAGAAACGCCGCAAAGGCGCAGCCGAGCATGGCGATGAACAGGCCGAGGTAGCTCCAGACCTTCAGCGGCGCGGCGGAGAAGCTGGTGATGCCTTCGATCGCGAAGTTCCAGAGCTTCCAGTAGTTCCAGCTTGATTCCCCGGCGGCGCGCGCAGTGCGGGTGAACTCCACGCCGACGTGACGATAACCGACCCAGGCGAACAGGCCCTTCATGAAGCGGTTGCGTTCCGGCAGGCGCTTGATGTCCTCCACGACGTCGCGGTCCATGAGCCGGAAATCGCCCACGTCCGCCGGGATCTTGGTGTCCGAGATCCGGTTGAACAGGTTGTAGAACAGCCTCGCGGTGACCCGCTTCGCCGGGCTGTCGGACTGGCGCTCGCGGCGCACGCCGTAGACGACGTCATAGCCCTCACGCCATTTCTCGATGAACGCGGCGATCAGTTCGGGCGGGTCCTGCAGATCGGCGTCGATCGGCACCACGGCGTCGCCGGTGGCGAAATCGAGCGCCGCAGTCAGCGCCGCCTCCTTGCCGAAGTTGCGGGTCAAGTCGACGATGACGATGCGCGGGTCGGCCGCGGCATGCGCGACCAGGCGCGCGAGCGTCGCGTCGCGACTGCCGTCATTGACGCAGACGAACTCCCAACGGCAGTCGACCCCCGCGAGCGCTGCGTCGACGCGCTCGAAGAACAGGTCGAGCACCGCCTCCTCGTTGTACATGGGCACAAGCAGGGAGATCAGCTCCTGGCCAGCCTCCGACATGCCTGCAACCCCGCTCTTTCCGCCCGCGGAGCCGCGTCCGCGCCCCCAAGATTAACGCCGGTTATCTTAATTCATTCTGGCCATAGGCGGCCGACCGATCGGCGAACACCCACCAGCGGCAGAACACGAACACCAGGCCCGTGTAGCAGACCATGCCGGACAGTTGCGCGCCCAACGCACCCAGTGCGGTCGGAAGCGGCAGGGCCGCGACCCAGTCCAGCGCCAGAACGCGATGCGCCAAGGCCACGACGGCCTGGTTGGCGGCGAAGGCGACGAGCACAGCGGCGACATAGCGCCAGGCCGTGGTCGAATGGCCGGCGACGCTGCGGAACACCAGCTTGCGATTCAGAACGTAGCTGAGACCCCAACCGACCAGATAGCCGCCGAGGTTGGCCGCGGCCGGCGTCAGGCCCAATCCGAACTCCAGCCCAGCGATGACCGACAGCCCGATGGCGGTGTTGGCGATCCCCGCCAGGCCGAATCTGGCGGCGACGCGCAGCAGCGGCTCCATGCCCCGCGGCGGATCGTGCGATACGGGCGGCGAAGGCGATTGCGGCATAGGGCGGGCTCCCGGCGCGGGCGCCTTTATGAAGGCCGCCTTGGGGTGATGTTCATACACGAGGTGTAAGATCCGCTGAATCTGCTGCGATCCCGCGAACTTCTGTGCAACTGCGCAGGTTCGTGGCGGACGTTCGGATCTTGAACAGCGGCTCCCCTGCTGGGAGCGGAAAGCGGTGGATGCTTAAGGCGGCGGTCAAAGCTGGATTTCAGAGCCTGGGGCTTGAGGTGAAGCGCCGGCCGAATCCTCTGCCGATCGGGCGTGAGACGCGCGCCGACCTGGAGCGATTCGGCGCGCCAGGACGGATGATCTTCGACATCGGCGCGAACGAGGGCCAATCGCTGAAGCTGTTCACCACGCTGTTTCCTCGCAGTGAAATCCACGCCTTCGAACCCGATCCCGCCGCGTTCGCACTCGCCAGCCGCGGTGTGCGTCCAGGGGTCCACCTGCATCCGTTCGCGATGGGCGAAACGGACTCGGAAATGCAATTCAACCACTACACCGGCAGCGACATGAGTTCGTTCCTTGAGCCGGGTCGGGAAAGCTGGTCCAGGGTAGAGAGCCAGCACACCGTCACCGTGCGCTCGGTCGACAGCTACTGCGCCGAGCATGGCATCGACGAGATCGACATCCTGAAGAGCGACACCCAGGGATTCGACGGCGCCGTGCTGCGCGGCGCGCGTCGGATGCTGGAAGCCAAGAAGATCGGCCTGATCAAGGTCGAGCTGACCTTCATGGAGCTCTACCAACAACAGCAGGACCCGCTCGAGCTGCTCAAATGGCTGGTCGGCCTGGATTATCGCATTCTGTCCTTCTACGACCAGCAGCACCGCAACGGTGCGTTGGGCTGGATGGACGCGATGCTCGTCCGCTAGATGCCGCCGCCCACGCCCACCGCACTCCCTACAGAACCCGCCATGTCATCCGACCGTCCCGTCGCCCTGATCATCGCCGCCAAGGACGCCGCGCCGACCATCGCGCACGCGGTGCGCTCGGCGTTGGCGCAAGGCCCGGTCGCTGAAGTAGTGGTGGTGGACGACGCCTCCACCGACGGCACAGCCGAGGCGGCCGAGGCGGGCGACGATGGTAGCGGCAGGCTGTCGGTGGTGCGCCTGGCGCGCAATTTCGGCCCCGCCCAGGCCCGAAACCGCGGGATCGCCAGTTCCCACGCGCCGCTGGTCGGCGCCCTGGACGCCGACGATCACCTCGAGCCTGACCGCATCGCGCGGCTGCTGGCCTTTGCGCCCACCCATTGGGACATGCTGGCCGACAGCCTGATCATGAAGGTGGCCGGGGATGAGGATTCTTCCGGCGAGCCGTTGATCGACGTCAAACAGACGACTCGGATGGACGCCGAGGCGTTCGTCCTGGGCAACCTCAGCGAACTGGTCGGACCCCGGCGCGAACTGGGATTCCTGAAGCCGCTTTTCCGCCGCGCCTTCCTGGACGGTCACGTTCTGGCCTACGACCCCGCGCTCCGCCTGGGCGAGGACTATGTGCTCTATGCCGAGGCGCTGTTGCGCGGCGCGGACTTCTTCGTCACCCCGCCCTGCGGCTACATCGCCATCGAACGGGCGAACTCGTTGAGCGCAGCGCACGGCGTGGGCGATCTGGCCGCCCTTGCCGCAGCGGACGAACGCCTCCTGAGACTGGCCGCCGATCAGCCGCAGGCCGCCGAAGCGCTGCGCCGCCACCGCGACGCGGTGCAACTGAACCTCGATTTCCGCCGGGTGCTCGACGCCAAACAGCAGGGCCACTTCGCCAGCGCCATGCTGGGTCTGTTCCGCACCCCGCGCACCGCCAGCTACATCCTGCGCGAGACCCTTCGCGCCCGCGCCGCCCGGCGCGTCGGCTAGCCGCCCGACAGGACGCCCACCCTCATGTCGGTGCGCCGATCGATCGGATGGAGCGCGGCCGGCCAGACGGCCGCCTTCGCCATCCAGTTCATCGCTTCGGTGATCGTCGCGCGACTGCTGTCCCCCACCGAGATGGGCGTGTTCGCCGTCGGACTTGCAACCCTGGCCCTGTTCTCCAGCATCGAAGCGTTCGGCCTGCAGTCGATGGTCGTGCGCGAGCCAGAGCTCAACGAGCGGCTGGTGGCCAGCGCCACGACGATCAACGGCCTGATCGCGCTGGCCATCGCCGCGGCGACGGCGCTCGCCAGCACGCTGGCGGGCGGCTTCTTCGGCAAGGCCGGCGTCACCCATGTGATGGCGCTGATCGCGCTTGGGCCGTTGG
>NZ_JAUXZW010000168.1 GCF_030693805.1 Phenylobacterium sp. | reverse complement strand
GGCGGTCGATTTTGTGGCTGGCTCGCCAAGCTGACAGCTTCTTGCGCGTTCAGGCCTGCCACACCGCAAAGCCCGCCGAGCGCAGGTCGATGCCGATCTCGATTTCGCGCGCCACCGCTTTTTCGTAGGGCATCGGGTTGAAGCCCTCGTACAGATCGGGCAGCAGGCGCAGGCCGTACTTGAACACGTAGACGTTGGCTTGTATGCCCGCCTTGTGTTTGTCGAAGCGCACGTCCGGGTCCAGGCCTGTCATGCCCACGTACACACAGGGTTTGCCCGCCACATAGCCCGGGTTGCACTTGCGAAACTTGGCTTCCAGCAACACGTCCGGGTGCAGCTCAACCACGTAGACCTTGTGGTGGGGGCGCGGCATGGCGCGTGTCAGATCAAGGCAGCAGATGGGTCCACTTGCCGATGTTGAACACCTGAGCGTAGCCGTGTTTCTTCAGCAGCATCTTGGCCATGCCACTGCGCGTGCCGCTGGCACAACACAGCACCACCGGCGCCGTTTTCGGTATCTCCCCGAGCCGGCTGCCCAATGCAGGCAGGGGAATGTTGATGCTGCCCGGCGCGCTGCCGCCCGCAAACTCCGCCTCCGAACGCACGTCCACCAACGTGGCGCCCTGTTGCCTGAGCGCCGGCAGCATGCCCACCACCCGGCGCGCGTTCCACCACTTGTAGCCAAACCACAGCGCCAGCAACAGGAGTGGCCAGTACTGCTGAAAAAAACCTGCGAAATCCATGTGAAGCCTTGGGTTGCGTGCTGGGGCAAGGGGGTTGTGTGGTTCGCCCCGCTACACCCGGGAGTATCTGTCAAATCCGGGTGCTACCCCGCCCAGTGCGCTCCGCCAGGCTTGAACATTCATTGGATTTCCTGAGCCGAGTGACCCCGAAAATCCAAGGCACCGGTGTCCCCAAGAGATGCTGGTGCTTTTTTAACAACAACGTTTTCAGGGAGTTTTCATGGTCATCCAACTTCGTCCTCTGGCGTTCTGCCTGACTTTGTGCACCGCTGCGCTGCTGTCCGCCTGCGGCGGTGGTTCTGACGCCGACGGCACGGTGGATCCCGGCGGTAACAACAACGGCGGCGGTGGCTCGACCCCGGCCGTTGTAGACCGTTTTGTTGGTAGCTTCGTCAGCCCTTGTATGGTCAACGAGGACGTG
>NZ_JAUXZW010000159.1 GCF_030693805.1 Phenylobacterium sp. | reverse complement strand
TCAACGGTTCAGGATATTCAAATTTTAGCGAAGAAGTTTCTCCTATTACACCTACCGGAGGTCCTTGGAACCTAAGTGATGAATGTATTGCAAGCAGCTTAATCCATTTAACTTGCACAGAATTTGTTCCTAATGAGTCGGGATTCATTTTAGAAAAAATGGATGCTGCCACTGCATCATTTCAGCAAATTAAAGTTTTGGCAGACAACACAGTTTCTTATGAGGTTTCTGATAACATTGTAGCTAATGGAACTTACACTTACAGAATAAGGTACTTTACAGCAAATTATAAAAGCCCTTATTCTAACATAGCAAGCGCATCAACAGCTTATACAGATGTTCCCGCGCCTAAGCTCTTTCTATTAGGAAAAGTAGGAACTACAAGCGCGCAGTTTAAGTGGGAAGTTACTAACATTGCCACAAATTATGATGTAGAGATAGAGTGGAGTATAGATGGGATTAACTTCATAAATATTGATACCGTTGCGGGCGGTTCAACAACAACTCCACCAGCATATGTACATACAAAAGCAGATTCGAAGGCTATAAACCGATACAGAGTTCGCCTTGTTATTGCATCGGCATCAAGAACTTATTCAGCATATTCCAATGTTATTGGTCCATTTTAATTTTTGAGATTACTAAATGCAAGATGATTTTAGCACATTAGAAACTACAAATACAGATAAAATCTTAACAATGATCGTTGACAAAACCGGTCGTGTTATTGCGTTAAGCAGTTCACTTCGAAAAGCATTCTCATCAATTGTGCCGCATACAAACTTCTTAGAACATTTTAAGCAAGGCGAAGAATCATTATTAGCAAAGCTATTTAATGAATCAAGGAAGTCAGATCAAACAGTAACAGAGAAACTTGAACTTACAACTCGCGAAGGAATCAATTCGTTCGAATTAACAATAACTCCTATGAAGAGTGAAAACAACATTTATTACAATATGTTGTTCAACTCCAATTTAGTTTCTTCACAAAACTCCGAAGTTAAAAAGTTTAAAGTAGCTTCAACAGAAGTTGGAAAGCTTACTGCTGAACCCAAAATATCTGCTGCTGTAGAAAAAATTAAACTTTCTTTTCCTTTTTCTTTCATTGAAAAAGCAAAGATTCAGAAAGAGATAAATGATA
>NZ_JAUXZW010000157.1 GCF_030693805.1 Phenylobacterium sp. | reverse complement strand
GTCGAAGCCCTGCTGGACGCGCGGACCCGCGTGCATCGAAACGCAGAAGCACGTGCCTCCCGCCTGGCCGCAATTAACGGCCACGATCAGCGCGCGCTCGCGCAAGGCCTGGTAGTGCGGGTCAACGTACATGTCACTGACGAGAACCCTGTCTTGAATTTCAATCGCGCGAATTTCGCACGCGCGCACGCCGATGAAGGCGAGACGATCAGATGGCGGGGGTTCGGGCGTGACGCTTGCGTTCTCGCCATCGCGTTCGGCCGTCCAAAGTCGCAGCTTCGGCGCGTGTAGAAATTTTTTCCAGGACTGCGGCCCGACGGAATAACCAAAGAGCGCATCGTCGTCGCGACGGGCCAATCTATAGCGGCCGCGGTCCTGCTCGTCCGTCCACCCGAGGGGCAGATCGTCGACAGATTCGATATCGTCGTAAACGATCGCCTGATTTTGCATGGTCGGCCCGATGGCGCGATAACCGCCCGCCCGGATCGCCTGCAGCAAATCTTGCAGGCCCTCAACCGTGATGATCGCCGCCGCTTCGTCAGCTTTGGCCATGAGCGCTCCTAACCTGGCTTCCTGCCCGCAGATATCAAATCGAACGACGTCGGATGTTTCGTCAAGTCTAGCCTTTGCCGCCGCCCTTGTGACGCGAGGATGACATTCGGCCGACGTCCGGCATCGCGCGCTATATCTTCCCCTGTCAGAGTTCAACCGCCCCACGCGATCCTAGAGCCCAAGTTTACCAGCGGCGAGGCGAGCGGCGCCCGCTCCCCCGCGCCCAGTTGCTCGGTTCCCGCGCACGAACTATCTTGAGCTTCTAATTCGGCCAACAGGCGCGTGGGACAAGGCGAACTTGCCGCCGCTGTGTCGCTCGCGCCGAACTGCGAGGATTATTCATGTCCAATAGCCCCGATCCGGCCGAACCCAAGTTGCCTGATGCCTCGCCGCAGCACGAGAGCTGGGCGACGACATTCGAGCACGGCATTGAAGAGATCAGAACCCAGTCCGCCGGCGTTCTCTTCCTCGACGTCA
>NZ_JAUXZW010000116.1 GCF_030693805.1 Phenylobacterium sp. | reverse complement strand
ACCTGGAGGTCCCCGGCCGCGACCTGGACGGCGTGCATTTCGCCATGGATTTCCTCACCCAGCAGAACAAGCGCAACGCCGGCGACGCCGAAGCCGTGGCCGCGCCCGGCGGCACGTTGAGCGCCAAGGGCAAGCATGTGGTGGTGATCGGCGGCGGCGACACCGGTTCGGACTGCATCGGCACGTCCAATCGCCAAGGCGCCGCCTCGGTGGTGCAACTCGAGATTATGCCGCGCCCGCCGGAGCGCGAGAACAAGCAGATGACCTGGCCGGACTGGCCGATGAAGATGCGCACCTCTTCGTCCCAGGAAGAGGGCTGCGAGCGCGATTTCGCCGTGGCCACCAAGCAGGTGCTCAGCGACGGCGGCAAGGTCACGGCGCTGCGGTGCGTGCGCCTGGAATGGGTGGCCGGCGCGGATGGCCGCATGAGCATGCAGGAGGTCGCCGGCAGCGAGTTCGAGATCAAGGCCGACATGGTTTTGCTGGCGATGGGCTTCACCGGTCCCCGCCAGGCGGGTTTTGTGGCGCAGGCGGGCGTGGAGCTGGATGCGCGTGGCGCGGTGAAGGCGAACGTCCAAGACTATCACACCACGACGCCGAACATCTTCGCCTGCGGCGACATGCGGCGCGGCCAGTCGCTGGTGGTCTGGGCGATCCGCGAGGGACGCCAGTGCGCCCAGGCGGTGGACGCCTATCTGATGGGCGTCAGCAAGCTACCGCGCTAGGGCCCGTCGGCCGCATTGGCGGGTGACTTTGCCGATGATCTCGGCGAACTTGCCGCGGCGACAGTCGCGCGCGTCAGACGGCTGGGCGGAGGACACCGCATGGCAGATCCCTTGCCGCTGGAACGCTTTCGCGTACTCGATCTGACTCGGGTGCGCTCGGGGCCTACGGCGGTGCGTCAGTTCGCCGACTGGGGCGCCCAGGTGCTGATGGTCGAGGGCAAGGGCGGGCGCTCGGCGGTCACCAGTGACCGGCGCGGCTCGGACTTCCAGAACCTCAACCGCAACAAGCGCTCGATCGAAATCGATCTGAAATCCGACGCTGGCCTGGAGGTCTTCTACCGGCTGGTGCGCGACGCCGACGTGCTGTTCGAGAACTTCCGCCCGGACGTCAAGCATCGGCTGAAGATCGACTTCGACACCCTGCACGCGATCAACCCGCGGCTGGTCTACGTCAGCATTTCGGGCTTCGGCCAGGACGGTCCCTACGCCAAACGACCGGGTCTGGATCAGATCATCCAGGGAATGGGCGGCCTGATGTCGATCACCGGCCTGCAGGGTCAGGGCCCCGTGCGCGCCGGCATCGCCGTGTCGGACAGCTCCACCGGCCTGTACGCCGCGCTGGGCGCCATGACCGCGCTCTTGGACCGCGAGGTCACGGGCAAGGGGCGCTGGGTTCGTTCGTCGCTCCTGCAGGGCCAGATCGCCATGCTCGATTTCCAGGCCGCGCGCTGGCTGATGGAGGGCGAGGTCGCCGGCCAGACCGGCAACGACCACCCCACCGCGGTGCCCATGGGCCTGTTCCCCAGCGCGGACGGGGTGA
Organism: Phenylobacterium sp.; assembly: GCF_030693805.1. GTDB lineage: Bacteria > Pseudomonadota > Alphaproteobacteria > Caulobacterales > Caulobacteraceae > Phenylobacterium. Next base: position 10,965 of record NZ_JAUXZW010000116.1, on the reverse strand, counting down.
TCAATCTGGCGGCTTCCGGCCAGGCGATGTTTGAGGGCTTCTGTAAAGTAGCGGGGGCCGAGCACCTGGTGACGGACCCACGGTTCACTGCACGCGAACGCGCCAAGCATCGTAGCGAGATCAACGCCGAGATGGCCAAGATCACGCGGACCCGGACCAGCGCGGACTGGATCGCCGCGCTGAATGCGGTGGGCGTCCCGTGCGGCCCGGTCAACGCGATCGATGCGGTGTTCGCCGATCCGCAGGTCATGCACCTGGGCATGTCGCAGCCGGTGAACCATCCGGCCCTGGGCGACATCAACCTGGTAGGACAACCTATTGAAATATCAGGTCTGGACCCCGCATTGCGGACCGCCGCGCCCGACCCTGGGCAGCATAGCCGCGACGTGTTGCTGGAGCTCGGTTATTCGAGCGCGGAAATCGACCAACTGATCGCCGACCAGGTCGTCTGACCAACGCCGACAACGAACAGAAGCAGCCAACAGGGGAGGCCGCATGCCTTACGCCGAGAGCGGAGCCGGAAAGCTCTACTACGAAGAGACCGGCGAAGGTGAGCCGATCATCTTCTGCCACGAGTTCGCCGCCGACTATCGGACATGGGAGCCGCAGGTCCGCTATTTTTCCCGACATTATCGCTGCATCACGTACAATTCGTTGGGTTATTCGCCCTCCGACGTGCCCGATGACGACGCCGCCTACGGGTATGAGCAGCAGCGCGACAACATCCGCGCCTTGATGGACCACCTGGGGATCGAGAAAGCTCATCTGGTGGGGCTCAGCATGGGGGCCTATTCGGCGCTGCAATTCGCCCTGGCCTACCCGGACCGGGTGACCGCGGTGGCGTTCTCCAGCGGTGGTTCGGCGTCGCTGCCGCTGGATCGGAAGCCCGACCCGACGGAGTCGCTGAAGCGCGGCCACGGGCTTCTGGAAGTTGGCTGGGACGCGGCGATCGAGTTCGCATCGCTCGGACCGACGCGGGTGCAGCTACAGAACAAGGATGCGCGCGGCTGGGCGCAATTCCGCGAGTACCTGCTGGAGCATCCGGCGAAGGGGTCGGGCAAGACCATGCTCAACTTCCAGGCCCAGCGACCGACCCTCTATGGTCGCGAGGCGGACCTGCGCAAACTCACGACGCCTGTGCTGCTGATGGTCGGCGACGAGGACGACGGGGTGATCGAGGTGAACATCTTCCTCAAGCGGACCATCCCGCGCGCCGGCATGTGGATGGCGCCGCGCACCGGCCACGCGATGAACCTCGAGGAGCCGGCGATGTACAACCAGATGCTGGCCGAGTTCTTCGCCGCCGTGGAGCGCGGCGGCTGGGGCCCCCGCGACCCGCGCGCAACGCCGCGCCCGGCCTAGCGGCGCTATCGACCTTTGAAGACCGGCGTGCGCTTTTCCATGAACGCGCGGCGGCCCTCGATGAAGTCCTCGCTGGCGAAGCAGGCGGCGACGGCGGCGGTGACGGCGGCCAGGTCGCGATGCGCCGGGTCCTTGACCGCCTCATCCACCGCCATCTTCGCGGCCCGCACGGTCAAGGGCGCGTTCGCGCCCATCATGTCGGCCAGTTCGCGCACGGTCGGCTCGAGCTGATCACCTGGGACGATACGGTTGACCAGGCCCATCCGCAGGGCCTCATCCGACTGAAGGCGGCGCGCCGTGAACATGATTTCCTTGGCGTAGGCCGGCCCGACGATGTCGACCAGCTTGGCCAGGCCCTCGTAGCCGTAGCCCAGACCCAGGCGCGCGGCTGGGATGCCGAACTGCGAACCCTCGGCGGCGATGCGCAGATCGCAGGATAGAGCGACGGCCAGGCCGCCGCCGATGCAGAAGCCGCGGATCATCGCCACAGACGGTTTGGCGAGGCCGGACAGCTTGGCCTGCGCTGCACCGCTGATCTGGCGGAAATTGGCCTCCGCCTCGGCCGACGCGCGCTGTTCCTCGAATTGTGAGATGTCGGCGCCGGAGACGAAGGCCTTGTCGCCGGCGCCCAGCAGCACGACGACGCGGACGCGGGGATCCTCTTCGAAAGCCTTCAACGCCACCGACATGCCGGCCCACATATCGATCGAGATGGCGTTGCGGCGCTCTGCATTATTGAACGTCAGCCAGCCGATCGCACCTTCGACGCGGGCGATCAGGCGCTCAGTGCCGGTGTCGATCCGGTCCGCCTCAGGGTCTCCCAGAGCAATTTGCGCCGTCGGTCCGCTCACGCCTGGCCTCCTATGATCGTCTTATGAATTGTACGTTGCGCCGAAACCGGCATGTAGGACGTCACCGGCGCGTTCTCGCGCAACCAGCTAACGAGGGCCAGGGGTGAAGTGCAAGCGATGAGCGCCAATCTGTACACCCGCCTGGCCGAGGGTTTTCCAGGCGACCGCAGCGCGGCGGTGTTCATCTTCGCCGATGGGAGCGAGCTCAGCTACGGCGCGTTGGAGACGCAGGTCTCGCATGCCGCGGCGCTGCTGGTGGCGCGCGGGGTGGAGCCCGGCGACCGGGTGGCGCTGCAGGTCGAGAAAAGCCCGCAGGCGGTGGTGATCTACCTGGCCGCGCTGAAGGCCGGCGCGGTGTTCCTGCCGCTGAACATCGCCTACACGCCGGCCGAGGTGGACTATTTCCTCAGGGACGCCGAACCCAAGGTGTTCATCCAGGACGCGCCAGGGTTCGTAGAGGAGGCCGCCGGCGTGGCGCCGCTGGACGAGGCGGTGGCCCGCGGCCCCGACGACCTCGCCTCGATCATCTACACCAGCGGCACCACGGGGCGCTCCAAGGGCGCGATGCTGACCCACGCGGCGCTGCTGGACAACGCCCGCTCGCTGCACGCGATCTGGGGGTTCACGCCGTCCGACGTGCTGCTGCACGCCCTGCCGATCTTCCACGTCCACGGCCTGTTCGTGGCCATGCATTGCGCCTTCCTCAGCGGCTGCCCGATGATCTGGCTGCCACGCTTCAACGACGCCGAGGTGTTGGCCGGGCTGAGCCGCGCCACGGTGATGATGGGCGTGCCGACCTTCTACACCCGCCTGCTGGCCAACCCGCAGTTCACCCGCGAGGCTGCATCCGGCGTGCGCGTGTTCATCAGCGGCTCGGCCCCGCTGCTGGAGAGCACCTTCGCCGAGTTCGAGCAGCGTACGGGCAAGCGCATCCTCGAGCGCTACGGCATGTCGGAGGCCGCGATCATCACCTCCAACCCGCTGGACGGCGCACGCCTCGCAGGCAGCGTTGGCTTCCCGCTGCCGGGCGTCGCCCTGCGTATCGACGGCGAAGGGACAGGCGTCATCCAGATCAAGGGACCCAGCGTGTTCAAGGGCTACTGGCGGATGCCCGAAAAGACTGCCGAGGAGTTCACCGCCGACGGCTACTTCATCACCGGCGACGTCGGCCGCCAGGACGAGGACGGGCGGGTATGGATCTCCGGCCGGGCCAAGGACCTGATCATCTCGGGCGGCTACAACGTCTATCCCAAGGAGATCGAGCTGGTGCTGGACGAGGCGCCCGGCGTCATCGAGAGCGCGGTGATCGGCGTGCCGCATCCTGACTTCGGCGAGGCCGTGGTCGCCGTGGTCATGGGCCAGGGCGTCGAGGCCGAGCTGATCGCCGCCGCCCGCACCAAACTCGCCGCCTACAAGACGCCCAAGCGCATCGTCTTTGTCGATGAACTGCCGCGAAACGCCATGGGCAAGGTCCAGAAGAACCTCCTGCGCGAACGCTTCGCCGACGTGCTGGCAGGTTGATTGTGCGGCGCGGGAAACGACCATGAGCAAGAGCCTATTGGTGACCGGCGGCTTCGGCGTGCTGGGGCGCGCGGTGTCGGCGGCGGCCGTGGCGCGGGGCTGGCGCACGGCGCTGGTGGATTTCTCGCCTGAGCCTCCCGCGGGGCTCGCCGCGTCGCTGGGCGACGGGGCTTATCTGAAGGGTGGGGTGGATTTGGCGGATCCGGCGGCGGCCCGCGCCGTAGTCGAGGACGTGGCCCAACGGCAGGGCGGCCTGGACGTGCTGGTGAACGTCGCCGGCGGGTTCACCTGGACCACGCTGGCGGACGGCGGCGTCGAGCCCTGGGGCGAGCTGCACCGACTGAACTTGACCACAGCGCTCAACGCGAGTGCTGCGGCGATCCCGCTGCTGACCCAGAGCACGGCGGGACGAATCATCAACGTCGGCGCCAACGCCGCGGTGAAAGCCGCCGCCGGCATGGGACCGTACGCGGCGTCCAAGGCCGCGATCCATCGGTTGACCGAAACCCTGTCGGAAGAACTCAAGGACCAGGGCGTGACGGTCAATGCCGTGCTGCCCTCGATCCTGGACACGCCCACAAACCGCGCCGACATGCCCGACGCCGACTTCACGCGGTGGGTGACGCCTGACGCGCTGGCGCAGGTGATCCTGTTCCTGGCCTCCGACGAAGCGAGCGCAGTGACCGGCGCGCTGCTGCCGGTGACCGGCCGGGTCTAGGACGCGCCGGCCGCCGGCGACCACCGAGATGGGCCCGAGGACGCCCACGGTCAGGGCACGCCGCGGCGCGATCAGATGCGGCGCAGCGCGCGCTCCAGCAGGTTGATGGTTAGCTGGTGCAGGTGCCGGCCGATGCCCATATCGGCCTGGCCGGCCTGGGCGCGCGCATAGGTGCCCTCCTGGATCAGGCCGAGCTTGAAGCAGGCCAGCACCACGTACCAGTTGACCTGGGAGACGTCGCGACCGCTGCGTTCGGCGTAGCGGGCGACCAGCTCGCTCTCCGTCGGGAAGCCCGCCCACGGCGTCACCGACACGCAGCCGGGATGGCTGCCGTCCGGATCCGCCCAGGTGGCGAGCAAGCAACCCAGGTCGACCAGGGGGTCGCCAATGGTCGACAGCTCCCAATCGACGATGGCCGCGAGATCCGGCGTGGTGCGCGAGAACATCATGTTAGCCATGTGGAAGTCACCGTGGATGATCGCCGGCGCGAACGTGGCGGGCCGGTTGTCCTCCAGCCACTGGGCGATGGCGTCGACGCCGGGCAACTCGGCGCGGCCGGTCCAGCCGTGGAAGGCCTCGTAGCCCTGCAGCTGCTTCATCCAGCGGCCGACCTGGCGTTCGAGGAAGCCTTCGGGACGGCCAAAATCCTCAAGACCCTGGGCCAGGTAGTCGACGCCACCCACCGCGGCCAGGCCGTCGATCACCGACAGGCCCATGGCGTGGCGCATCTTCGGCTCATCGCCGTGCGGCGCGGGCAGGGGCACGTTCGCCGGCGAGAAGCCGTCCACCGCCTCCATCAGATAGAAACCCGCCCCCAGCACCGAGGGATCGTCGCAGGCGGCCAGCAGGCGCGGGTGCGGCGCGCCGCTGCCGGCGAGGGCGGCCAGGACGCGGGCCTCCCGGCGCATGGTCATGTCGCCGTCCATGATCGGCTTGGCCGGCGGACGGCGCAGCACGAAGGCGTCGGCGCCGCGGCGAAAGCGCAGGACGACGTTCTGGGTGCCGCCCTGCAGCGCGACGGCGTCCTCGATCGGTCCCGCCCCCAGCCCGCGGACGTCCATCCAGCCAGCCAGGCGATCGAGGTTGACGAGCCCGCGCCAGGCCGTCTCGTTGGCGAGGGCGACCGCTTCGACCCCTTGGGCGACGCTCATCAGCGGACGTCCGCGAGGGTGCGGACGAAATCGACCGAGCCGCCGGTGTAGGCCAGGCGTTCGCGGCCGATCAACAGCCCCCAGTAGGGACCTGAGCCCCCGGCCAGGCGCCAGCGGTGAAGACGACGGGTGAACAGCTGCAGGGTGTGCTCCTTGCTGATCCCGATCGCGCCATGCAGGGCATGGGCGGTGGTGGCGACCAGCAGCGCGGCCTCGCCGGTGCGCAACTTGGCGGCGGCGGCCAGGCCGCTGGGCAGGGCGGTGAAATCGTCGACGAAGGCGAGCCTGGCGGCCGCGGACGCCGCGGCGACTTCCTCGGCCATCACCGCGAGCTGCTGCTGCACGGCCTGGAACTTGCCGATCTCTCGCCCGAACTGCTTGCGCATGAAGGCGTAGTCGATGGTCATGGTCAGCACCACCTCGACCGCGCCAGCCATGCGCGCGGCGAGCGTCGCGGCGGCAAGGTTGCGCAAGGGCGCGCCGTTCCAGGCGAACTCGATGGAGGCGCCGCCGGCCGCTGGCTCCAGGGCAAGGCGGCCCCCCAGGTCGCGCAGGCGCCAGGCGGCCGCTTCGCCGGTGTCGCCCAGCGCGATCGACCCTTCCGGCGGCTCATGCCCCGCCTGGGCCAGGATGGCGCGGGCGATCATGGTCTCGATGACCGGCGCCGGTGTCAGGCGGCGCCCCAGCGTCACCGCCAGCGGGAAGATCTCGGAGAACGAAACACCCGCACCCCCATGCTCTTCGGCCGTCACGGCGTCGAGGAAGCCGGACTCGGCGATCGCGCGCCAGGCGGCGCTCTGCGGGCCTGCGTCCATTGCATCGGTCTGCTCGATGGGGCCAAGGCCCATGAGCAGGCGGTCGAACTGTTCGCTCAGCATGTCGTCCATCGGTACGTCCTCAACGCAGGCCCAGGCCGCGGGCGATGATGCCGCGCAGGATTTCGCGCGTGCCGCCGCGTAGCGAGTACGACGGGCTGATCGCGGTCACATAGTCGAGCGTCGCCAGAAGGTCGGCGGGCACGTCGGCGTCCACGGCGGCGGCGACCATCTCACCGACCAGGGCGGGGATCGACTGCTCGTAACTGGTGCCGAGATCCTTCAGCAGGGCGGCCTCGATCACCGGGCTCTCATGGCGCGACAGCCGTTCGGTGAGCGCCAGCGACATCGATCGCAGCACCGCCAGGCGCGCGGAGATCTGGCCGGCCAGCAGCGTCTCGGATTCGGTGACGTCGCCGCGCGCCTGCAGCCAGGCGATCCAGGCGTCGGTGAGCGCCATGCTGGAGTAGATCCGTTCCGGCCCGCTGCGCTCGAAGGCGAGCTCGGCGTTGACCTGCTCCCAGCCCGCGCCCTCCTCGCCGACCAGGGTGTCGGGGCCGAGCTGCACGTCGTCGAAATGGATCTCCGAGAAGTGCGCGTCTCCGGCCAGATCCATGATCGGGCGGCGCGTGACGCCCGGCGCCTGCAGGTCGATGATGAACTGGGAGAGGCCGGCGTTGCGGTCGGCCGGCGTGCCCGAGGTGCGCACCAGGGCGATCATGTAGTGTGAGCGGTGGCCGTTGGTGGTCCAGATCTTCGAGCCGTTGAGCTTCCAGCCGTCGGCGTTCTGAACCGCGGTGGTGCGCACGCTGGCGAGGTCGGAACCGGAGTTGGGCTCGCTCATGCCGATGCAGAAGAAGGCTTCGCCGCGGCAGATGCGCGGGATGTAGAATTGACGCTGCGTCTCTGTGCCGAAGCGCAGGATCAGCGGGCCGCTCTGGCGATCGGCGATCCAGTGGGCGGCGACCGGGGCGCCGGAAGCCAGCAGTTCCTCCGAAAGCACGAACCGGGCGAAGGCGCCGCGCTCGGAACCGCCGTATTCCTTGGGCAGCGTCAGGCCGATCCAACCGCGCTCACCGAGCTTGCGACTGAACTCTGCGTCGAATCCCATCCAGGAACGCGCACGCGCCGACGACGGGACGCCGTCCAATGTCTCGGCGATGAACGCCTTGATCTCCGCGCGCAATGCTTCGTCTTCGGCGGGAAGCGGGTGGATCGGCGGTGACTCGAGCACGAGCGACATGGGTTGAGCCTCACTAGGGTTGCGCGGCGCTGCCCCGCCGCACCCTGGCGATGCGACGCAAATGCGATGCCCGTCAAATATCATCTTCGAAGGGGGCGATAGTCCACGGCAATTCTAGCCGGCGATTGCGGCGCGCCGAGCTCGGCTTCGAGCTTGGCGATTGACACCGCTAGCGGCGGCTGGGCGATGTTCAGGATCTCGGCCGCGCGATGGAAATCCAGCGTCTCGACGAGGGTGAGAAACTGCGGGATCTGTTTGAGTTCCGTGATATCGGATCCCGATCAGAGGTCGGCCACGAGGTATTAGAGCCGATGACGCCGGCGACATAAGGGTGGCCCTGGCTGTGACCTGAGGGCGGGCCCAGTGGCTCGGCGCAAGGCTACGGCGTAAACGGAGACAACGGCTTGGCAGGTATTCTTGACGGCGTGCGCGTCCTCGATTTCGGGCGTTATGTCGCCGGACCCTATTGCGCGACCGTGCTGGGCGATTTCGGCGCCGAGGTCATCCGCATCGAAAAGCGTGAAGGCAGCGAGGATCGCTTCGTGGTCCCGATCACCGAGGGCGGCGAAGGCAGCTTGTTCATGCAGGTCGCGCGCAACAAGCTTTCCGTGACCCTGGATCCGATGAATCCGGCTTCAACGGATGTGGTGCGTCGACTGGTCGAGAGCGCCGACATCGTCGTCGCCAATCTTCCGGGCGGCACGCTCAAGGCCATGGGCCTCGATTACGAGACTCTGAAGGCGATCAAGCCGAACATCATCCTGGTGAACCTGTCGGCGTTCCTTGGCGTGGGGCCGTGGGCCGATCGACTGGGCTTCGACACTATCGGCCAGGCGATGTCGGGTGCGGTCTATCTCAGCGGCGAACCTGACCAACCCTACCGCACGACGGTGAGCTGGGTCGATTTCGGCACCGCCCTGCACGGTGCGCTGGGCGCGGTGCTGGCGCTGATCGAGCGCGGCAAATCCGGGCGCGGCCAGGAAGTGAAGGCCGCCCTGCTGCCCACCGCGGTGTCGTTCAACAACGCCGCCCTGATCGAGCAGGCGGTGATCGCCTCCGACCGGGTCGCCACGGGCAACCGCGGCCCCACCTCCGGCCCCACGGACATGTATCGGGCCAAGGATGGCAAGTGGCTGCTGACCCATGTGGTCGGTTTGCCGTTGTTCAAGCGCTGGGCGCGGCTGATGGGCGAGGACAAGTGGCTGGAGGACCCGCGCTTCGCCGATGACATCGGTCGCGGCGACCACGGGTCCGAACTGTCGGCGCGGACGGCCAAATGGTGCCTGGAGCACGATCGCGACGAGGCGCTGGAGCTGCTGGCCGCGGCCAAGATCCCCGCCGGCCCGATCCTCAGCCCGCAGGAAGTGCTCGACCATCCGCAGGTGCAGGCGCTGAAGCTGCTGCACACGCTCGACTATCCGGGCCTGTCGAAACCCGCACCGGTGGCGCAGACGGCGATCTTCATGAGCGAAACGCCCGCGGAGATCCGCAGCGCCGCGCCCGAACTCGGCGCACACACAGACCAGATCCTGAGCCAACTCGGCTATTCCGCCGAGGAGATCGCGGGCTTACGACAATCCGGTTCGATCTAGGGCCGCACCATCATCAACGAGCGCTTCCGAGGCGCCGCTAAGACCCAAGGGGACACTCATGAACATCCAAGGCATCACCGCCGTCGTCACGGGCGGCGCATCCGGGCTCGGTCGCGCCACCGCAGAGCGTCTGCTGAGCCAGGGCGCAGCCAACGTGGTCATCGTCGACCTCGCATCCTCGCCCGGCGAAGACGTGGCCCGCGAACTGGGCGCAAAGGTCAAGTTCGTTGCTGGCGACGTGACCAACGAAGCGCAGATGCAGGCGGTGTTCGCCGCCGCCGAAGCATTGGGGCCCGTGCGCGCGACCGTCCATTGCGCGGGCGGCAGCAAGGCGCTGCGGATCCTCGACCGTGAGGGCCAGCCGGGCGCGCTCGACACCTACGCCAGCGTCATCACTCTGAACCTAGTCGGCAGCTTCAACGTGCTGCGGCTGGCGGCGGCGAGCTCCGCCAAGAACGAGCTGGTCGACGGTGAACGCGGCGTGGTGATCTTGACCGCCTCGATCGCCGCCTACGAAGGTCAGATCGGCCAGATCCCCTACGCCTCGTCGAAGGCGGGCATCGTCGGCATGACCCTGGTCGCCGCCCGCGACCTGGCCCAGCGGGCGATTCGCGTGTGCACCATCGCGCCGGGGATCTTCGACACCCCGCTGCTGGCGCGTCTGCCGCAGGACGTGCGCGACTCCCTGGGCGCGGCGGTGCCGCATCCCTCGCGCCTGGGCGTGCCGCCGGAATTCGCGCAGCTCGCCGCGCAGATCATCGAGAACTCGATGTTGAACGGCGAGACGATCCGCCTCGACGGCGCTCTGCGTATGGCGCCCCGCTAAAGGATAGTCTTCCCCCGCCACGACGGTCCGGACGTCCTCCTCCTTCGACGGGAGGAATATCCGGACCGCTAGCGGCGAGCACCCAACACGCGGATGGCGAGATCGGCAGACAACCGGAGGCGGCGTTCATGCTTCCTCCAGCGCATCGTCGTGCGCCACGTTCCCGCTGGGTAAACGTGAAGAGTCACTGCTTTCACACGACTTTTTCGCCGTTAAATATTCTAACGTCAGTTTGATGATTGACGTTACCGGCAGGACGTGAGAATTTACGCCAACGTCGCATGATCGTGCGAATAGCCCTTCGCCGCGCCCGGCGAATTTCATCGCAACCGCAAACGGGGAGGATCGCGTCCGTGATCTCTTATGAACTGTCCGAAGAGCAGAAGATCGTCCGCTCGACGATGAGTGAGTTCGCCAAGACGGTCCTGCGTCCGGAGACGCGCCGGCTCGACGACGACTCCAAGATCGACGACGGAGTGCTGAGCGCGCTTTGGGCGACGGAGATCATCCAGTCGCAGGCGGACGCAGACGGCGAGGGCCGCTCGCCGGTGACCAACGCCATCATTCTGGAGGAGCTGGCCGCGGCCGACGCAAGTCTCGCGCTGGCGGTGGCCTCGTCCATGGGCTTCGTCCAGGCGATCGCCGATCAGGGCTCGGCCAAGCAGCGCGAGCTGCTGAAGGCGTTCTCCGGCCCCAAGTTCCAGGCCGCAGCCATCGCCATGATGGAGCCGTCGTTCTCCTTCGACGTCACTAAGATCTCCGCCAAGGCGAGCAAGTCGGGCGACGAATACATCCTGAGCGGCAAGAAGGCCTATGTGCCCCTGGCGTCCAGCTGCAGCCACTTTCTGGTCATCGCCGAGAGCGACGGGGCCGCGGACGCCTTCAT
>NZ_JAUXZW010000105.1 GCF_030693805.1 Phenylobacterium sp. | reverse complement strand
CGCGTCGGGCCGCGGCAGGCTGCCGGCCGGCACGAAGGGGTCGTTGCGTGCATTCAACGCGAGTGCCGGAATGCGGATGCGGTGCAGGTGCGGCTTGGCCGAGGCCCGTTCCCAGTAGTCTTCGGTGCTCTTGAAGCCGTGCAATGGCGCGGTGAAGAGCTTGTCGAAGGTGTAGAGATCACGCGCACGCAGCAAGGCGTCGCGATCGAACAGGCCAGGGTGTTGATGCCACTTGGCCAGGGCCTTGGGTTTCATGGTGCGCAGGAACATGCGCGTGTAGACCTGCCGGTTGAAACCGCGCCCGATCGCATGGCCGCCAGCGGCCAGGTCCAGCGGTGAGCACACACTGGCCACGGCGCTGACGACCGTAGCAGCGGCTTCGCCCAGTTCGCCAGCCCAGCGCATCAGGGCATTGCCGCCCAGCGAGATGCCCAGGGCCACGATGGGGCCGGCATGTCGGCTGCGCAATTGCCGCAGGATCCAGTCGATTTCCTGCCAGTCACCCGAGTGGTAGGCGCGCGGCCCGCGGTTGAGTTCACCGCTGCAACCCCGGAAATGCGGTACGGCATAGGACAGGCCCCGCTCTCGTGCAAAGCCGGCAAAGGCCTGTGCGTACTGGCTTTGCGAAGAGCCTTCCAGCCCATGAAAGAGCACGAGCAAGGTGTTACCTGCCGGGCCTTGCAGCCAGTCGACATCGATGAAATCGCCATCCGGTGTGTCCCAGCGCTCGCGCCGGAACTGCGGTGGCGGTCCCTGCACGCGGCGTGCATACAGCGCGGCCCAGATGGTCTGCAGATGCCCGCCGGGCAGCCAGCGAGGTGAGGTGTAGTTCATGCCAGATATGTCCGATCGCCTGATTTTCCTCCAGCGCGCCCGTCCTGCCCGTCGTCAGTGCATTTTCGCCAGCGCCCGCCGAAAAGACAAAGGCCCTGCGTTCACACGTCAGGGCCTTTGGTGCAGTGCGGTCGCGTGGACCGCAGCTGAACTGGATTTACTTCTTCTGCAGGAACTTGCGAGCCGCCGCCATCTCGGCCACGGCAATGGCCAGCTCGGAGGTAGCGCGAGCGATATCGATCTCGCTCTTGGCGTTCTTGA
>NZ_JAUXZW010000099.1 GCF_030693805.1 Phenylobacterium sp. | reverse complement strand
GAATATCAGCGCCCAGTTGCCGGTATGGATGAAGGAAGGAGGTATCGCTGGTGAGGCTGTATAGGCGGATGGTGTTTTCAACTTCATTCAGATCGGCAGCAATATCTTTAATCAGGAGTAATTTGAGATCGGGACGTGCTTCCTTATGGATGGTATCAACAATTTTGGAAAGACTCTGATAAGCCAGATATCCTGAAATAATTACCACAACTGCAATGCAGATGGTTAAAAGGATAACCTGTATTTCAATCTTTAATTTCTTCATCAAATTAAATATCGCAATTTACAGTATTTTTATTTTGGTTTTGGAGGAATTTTTATTTTAACCGACTCGAATCAGCCATAAAAGATAATCTGACTGGATCTTCACGGATAAAATGAAATCAATTAAGGTTAGAGAAATCCTTCTTCAAATGATTATTTTTCAGCGATTTGTTATGCTCGTAACTGTCAGTTTGAAGATATTATTTCCTGGGAATAGTTTAGAAAGTTTCTGAAATTTATTTAATGCCTTCTGATTATCGTTTTCAATTTCGAGATAAATTTTTGCCAATAAATATGTTTTTACAACGTCAAATGATTTGTACTCATAATTGTGGATATTTTCTATTCTTTGCAGACTTATACTACATTTCTCCAAATTTATTTTTGTGTTGAATCCATGATCATATAGAAATTTGTATTTCATAAATTCATCCAGTTCATTCATCAATTTGAACATACAAACTACAAATGAGGTTGATTCAATTGTACTGTTCATATCAATGGTTTTCATAAAAAAATGAAATTTTAGTAAGGTCAGGTATTTTGAAAATTTTTTATCTTTTAAATTCTCATACCTAATTTGATAAGTAAAGTAAATTAGACGGTCATAATTCTGATATTCAAATATTTTATTATCGTCTTTTAATTCATCAAGTTCGGCTATAAATTCAGATTCGTTCGAATTAGAATAAAATGAAATCATTTTCCACCACAAGTAGTCAATCTTTATATATTGAGAAATTTGCGGCGATGTTTTTCTTAGAGTTTCAATTTTCTCTGGAACTTCATTGAAATCCTGATTATATACTTTAAAAATTATTTCATCGACTTCTAACGTG
>NZ_JAUXZW010000082.1 GCF_030693805.1 Phenylobacterium sp. | reverse complement strand
GGCCGAGGGCTTCGCCCACGACCTCGTCGAGCTGCTGGCGGAGCGTCGAGACGATCGCGCCATCGCTCATCGAGTCGTCTCCGACCACGAAGGCGAGGGAGAGGACATGGCGCCTCCTGCCGTCGCGGCCATCGAAGAACTGCAGCAGCGACGCCGATGGGCGATCGCTCAGCACGACCCGCTGCACGACGACCAGGAGATGCTCCGGCGGAGCCACGCCGAGCGCCTTGAACTGCGCCCGCGTCGCCCGCACCAGCGCCCGCCGCAGACGGCGCGCCCTGCCGTGCTTCGCATCGACGATCACGACTGGCTTCCACGGACGGAGCCGGTGGACCGTCGCGGACCACCCGGCCTTCATGAGCGTGACGCACCGCTGCGCCGCGCTCCTGATCCGTGCGGCCCACCGCGCCATCAGACGCGGGCGCCGCTTTCTTCCTCGCCGTTCCATCCGAACTCTTCCCTTCCGTCCCGTTGCTTCGGGACTGCTATCCGCCGACCACCTTCGAGGTGATCGCCAGCGCGAACATGACGGTGGCCGCGAGGGTGGCGAGTTGCGCCGCCCGCTGGCCTCGACGACGACCACGCATGTGGCGGTGTTCGTCCTGTTCCATCTGTGTGTCATCGAACGAATCCACAGGTCCTCCTTCCGGTTAGATGACGTCCGGCGACTGACATGCGCGTCAGGATCACGATCGGTCGGTGCAGACCGATCGCTGTTGCTGATGCACTGTCGGCGAGCCGGAACTCGGCGGGTCGTCGCGGGGCGCTCGGCGCTCGCCGGCACTCCGTTCAGACACCGCTCCTGATGACGACACGACGCGGGTCACTTCGCGACCGTTGCGCCGCTGCTGCCCCTGTTTACCTCCTCCTTTCCCTTCGTCCGCTCCTGATGATCTGCTCGTTCGATGCGTCGACCGGAGAGCGCAGTGCTCGTTTCCCGAAGGTCGATCCGCTTCCACATCTCGGTGAGCAGCCGTGCCGGTTGTCTTGCCTCGGGGCTGGCGATTCCGGCGAAACGCACTTCGTACGCGGAGCAGGCTAGCAATGGCCGGTCCAGCGGGAGTCCAGCCGCAATCCAGAACCGCGGCCTGCACACCTATTTCGGTCGCTTCGCTCCAGAGGTCGGCGGTCATCGAATAGCCGAGAGGGGCAGCAGGAACGGATCGCTCCACTCCCGCCGGCGAACGCGCGCCCGGTCTCCACGAGGATTACGGAGGTTCGGCGGCGCGGTGGACTGAGTCTGGATTGAAGAAGCCGCGGATATGTACGTGGTTGATTGATCGCATGAGGAATGCAGGCGGACGGCCGGTCGCGTCACGTGCACGGGCCGCGTGCTCGTGTGCCGTTGCTGCCTGACACCCCTCGGCCACTTGCGTCCGCGTCGCATGCGAGCGATCCGCGCACGATCGCGCATCGGTGCTACGAGCACGCAGCCACGGCTCGCCGATTGCGGGCGGGTCGGACTTCCGAGAGTGCC
>NZ_JAUXZW010000078.1 GCF_030693805.1 Phenylobacterium sp. | reverse complement strand
TCAAGCCAGCTCATTCACGCACGATGTTGGCGGTGACGCCGGCGTCACCTTCCACCCAGACCACGTTGCCTCGATAAAAAGTCGCGCCGAGGTAAATGCAGAACTGGAGGCAGCTCGCAAAGATGGCACGTTGACGCTGATGCAGCGTGGGGTTTTCTTGCCGATCAAAGCTGATGGTCCTCCCAAATCGCGCGTCGAAGTGATCGCTGAATTGGAGCGGGCTCGTCAAGTTGGCACCCTGCCGCCCACCGGTGACAAATGATGCGCGTCGGTCTACGCAATGCATCTTGAGACGTGCCATTTATCTGATGCCCGCCGTTGGCTCCCCAGATTAGGCAGATGTGTACTGAATAGGCCCGTAGCCAACGGGCCGGTTACAGCAATCACTTTTTGGAGCGCCCAAGGCAACTCCACTTGCAAAGCTTTTTGATCATGCAATCTCGAAAAATCTTTTTTACCGCTGCTGTTTTGGGTGTGCTTATTCTGGCCGGGTGCGCTGCTTCATCCTACGAAAATGCCGAATCTGCAAGGGTTAACTCATGTCATCAAGCACACGGAGGTAAAGCACCGAATCACCGTGGGCACTGCCCAAGTTTGAAGTGATGCAAAAAACTATTCAATATTCTTCCATTTGAGCTGCTTGGACAATCTGTATCAACAGTGAGCTGAACTCACCGCGAAAATCTGCGCGCCGCTGGAACCAAGTGACGGCGGGTCGAGGTTTACCTCGCCGGCACGTTCTCATCTAATCTGCAAAGCAGGCAAGATTTTCGAAGGTGCGGATCTTTCACCGCTTCGCTACGGCATGAATTCACAGGCCGAGCATCACGCCGCCTTACTTGGCAGGCTCAATCCCGATCACGAGCATCTGGCCGTTGGCGTTTTCTGCCATGAACTTCACTTTATCGCCCACCTTGAGACCGGTGAGCAGCGCCTTGTCTTTGGCGGTGAAAACCATGGTCATACCTGGCATGTCCATGTGCTTGATTTCACCGTGTTTGAGAGTGACTTTTCCGTTGGCCAAGTCCACCTTGCGGACCTCACCATCGGTCATGGAAGGCATCT